>JANTGN010000088.1 GCA_024762895.1 Thiotrichales bacterium | reverse complement strand
CACAGGTTCGACGGCTGTTTGGTGATGAGGTTGAGCACTGCTATCTTCCTTATGACCTGCCGCATAGCCTGAGACGGTTTCTAGGCCGTATCAGTCCACAGCTACTTATCGTGATGGAAACCGAGCTCTGGCCCAATCTCTATGCTGCCTGCGAGGCCCGTGGTATCCCGATCCTGCTGGTCAATGCACGACTTTCCCCAAAGAGCTTTAAAGGTTACTCCAGGGTTCGAGTACTGGTCCGGCCCATCCTTCAGGCGGCACAGGTACTGGCCCAGACGGAGGCGGATGCGACACGTTTTAAGAAACTCGGCGCACCTGGCAGTCAGGTATCGGTGGTGGGTAATCTCAAATTCGACCTGAAGATCCCCGAGGATGCCCTGCAGAGGGGTGAGATATTGCGGCGACAACTTGGGGGGCAACGCCAGGTCTGGATCGCTGCCAGTACGCACGATGGAGAGGATGAACCCATCCTGCAGGCTCATCGTCGTTTACTGGAGCGTGAGCCGGAATCCTTATTGATCATAGTCCCCAGGCACCCTGAGCGCTTTGATGAAGTAGCCGGCCTGGTGGCTGAACTGGGATTTCGCTATCAGCGTAGAAGCAAGCAGGAATCCCTTGACCCGGCCATACAGGTCTTTGTGGGGGATACCCTGGGTGAGATGATGATATTTTATGCGGCCTCGGATATAGCCTTTGTTGGCGGTAGCCTGGTCGAGACCGGGGGACACAACCCCCTGGAGCCCGCGGCCCTGGGCCTGCCGGTCATCACCGGGCCACACTGGTTTAATTTTTCAGGTATCTATCCCGTGCTGCTTCAGGCCGGTGGTGCCAGAGAGGTCAGTGGGCGCGATGAGTTAACACAGGTGCTGCAAGACTGGTTTGCCAATGACGAACTCCGTCTGAGGGCGGGTCAGTCTGCACTTCAGGTCGTTGAACAGAATAAAGGCGCCCTGCAACGTACACTGGACTGGGTCGCCAGGGCGCTTTCCAATCAGGCCTGAAGCACGATGTGTGGCCGCGTGGTTTAGTCATTATCCAGGTCCTTGAGCAATCCGGAGATCTGCTTGAAGTGTTTATGGCTGGCATCACCTAACCATTCGAACAATACCGATTCGCTGTTGCTAACGATGATGCCGGCCTGACGAAGACGCTGCAGGGCATTCTTATGGTGGTGTTTGTCTCTGGAGCAGACGGCATCTTCGACCACAAAGACCTCCAGGCCGTCTCTTTGCAACTCAAACGCCGTCTGTAAGACACAAACATGGGTTTCCATGCCGGCCAGGATGACCTGGCGTTTATGCGAAGACTGTACGCTCTTGGTAAATGCGTCTTCGCCACAGCAGGAGAAGCAGGTCTTTTCGATGTGCCGGGTGCCCCGGCCCCAGAGCAGGGTCAGTTCTTCCTCGGTTTTGCCCAGGCCCTTGGGGTATTGTTCCGTGGCCACCACCGGAATACCGAGTATATTCGCAGCCTCGAGCAGGAGGGCACTACGCTGGATGACCTTGTAGGCCACATTTTTGGGCATGGCCTCGATCAGCCGTTCCTGAACATCGATGACGACCAGGAGGCTGTCATTGGCCCGGCATAAGGGGGTCATGGGGCTGGTATAACCGGTTGTTTCCTTTCGATCAGGAGTTTATTAACGGTATCGATGTCCATTTCAGTCAGGGTGCCGGCAGCCTGTTTCAGCCGGGCATAGTTCAGGATGTAGTTGTAGCGTGCCAGGGCATAGTTGCGTTCGGCATCAAAGGTGGTGCGAAGGGTCAGCAGGACATCGACCGCTGTACGCGTACCCACCTGAAAGCCGGCCTGCGTCGCTTCGGCAGAAACTCGGCTGGACTCCAGGCTTTGCTTCAGCGCCTGTACCTCCGAGATACCAGTTTTAACATTCAGAAATGATGAGCGGGCAGACTGGATAGTGGAACGACGCGTGAACTCCAGGCTCTGCAGTGAGGCGTTATAGTCTGCAGCGGCCTGCCTGGTTTGTGAACTGACCCGGTGGCCGGAATAGATCGGCAGGGTGAACTGGACGCCGATATTCCCACCATCGATTTTACGATCCGCATTCAGTGCCGAGGCCGATTGTCGATAGTCATAGTCGGTTTGATCATAGGAGGCAACGAGGTCCAGGTAGGGGTAATGCCCCGAGCGCGCGACCTTGACCCCATAGTTGGCCGCCTTGGCGCCCATTTGTGCCGCCATGAAAGACAGGTTCTGGGCCAGTGACTGGTCTACCCAGGCCTGGATATCATCGGGTTCAGGCGTGACCAGGGGCAGGTCGGGCGACAGGGGCTTAATGCTTTCTATATATTCCCCGGTGAGTACGGCCAGGGCCTCGCGCGCAATATCGATCTGATTCTTGGCGCTGATCTCGGCGGCAATCGCGGCATCATAGCTAGCCTGAGATTCCTTCACGTCGGTGATGGCGATCAGGCCCACCTCGAATCGTTTCTGCGATTGTTCAAGCTGCCTGCCCACGGCCTCGCGTTCCGCCACCGCAAATGCCAGGTTGTCCTCGGACGCCAGTACATCAAAATAGGCCTGGATCGTTCGTACAATCAGGTCCTGTAGCGCGGCCTTGAATTCCGCTTCGGCCTGAGCCACGGAGGCCTTGGCCTGTTTCAGGGACATCCACTGATCATTTCGGTAGATCGACTGGCTCAGGTTCAGACTAAATCCGGTGGTATTGAACTCATTCGTACCATCGAAGAGGGGGTTTGTGGAATCTGTGGTGTTTTGATTCTCAAAGGTCTGCGCGGTGCCTGAGATCTGTGGCAGCAGGGCACTACGGGCAATCGGGGTCGCCTGCTGTACCGATTCGTACTGATAACGGGCAGCCTGGTACTGGGCATCATTGGCCAGTGCCAGTTCATAGACCTCGAACAGGGTGCGGTCCTGGGCCATGGCAGGCAATGTCATAATGCTGCAGGCCAGGAAGATGAGCCATTTCTTTGTATTCTTCATGTTGGTTTATCCAGTAATGGGCATATTTTCATGCCACTGATTATTTCAGATTATTCTAATAGATGTTCATGTTCGGGTCGATTTCCAACGCCCAGGCATCTACCCCGCCACTTAGATTGATGACATTGCTAAAACCATTGCGTTCCAGATACATACCTGCTTGCCGGCTACGAATACCATGATGGCAGATCACGATCGTCTCTTTTTGGGAGTCTAGTTGATCCAGTTTTTGATGCAGCTTGCCCAGTGGGATCAGGGTCGAGCCGGCTAACTGACAGAGCTTGAACTCCCAGGGTTCTCTAACATCAAGTAACTGGGGGTCCGTATCGGTGTGCTCCAGGTAGTCACGGAGTTGAGGGGGGCTCATCTCACGCATACAATCGGGTCCCAGGTTTAAAGCGTAAATTGCCTGGCGGGCAGCAGACCGTCCAGTGCCTCTATGCAGGTTTCAAACAGAAACTGCCGGGCAAAGTCGTTTTCATTCAAGCGGGTGATCAGGGTGGCCTCCATCACGGGCGCAAGGCCGGTGATCACAAACAGACGACCACCGATCGCCAGGGACTGTTCAAAACCCTGATGATACTCCGGCATAGAAGCCGTAATGGCTATGGCATCGTATCGTCCTTCATTACCCCAGCCCTGGGAGGCATCTTCCTGATAGAGGATAATGTTATCAAGCCCCAGTTGCTTGAAATGTGATTGTGCCCGTAGTGAAAAATCATCATGGATATCAACGCTATGGACCTGTTTAGCCAGTTGGCTCATGCAGGCACTGAGATAGCCACTACCCGTACCGATTTCCAGCACGGTATCAGTAGGCCGGATGGCCAGGGCCTGAAGCAGGCGGGCCTCAATTTTGGGCGCCATCATATGGTGGCCGTGACCTATGGGAATCTCGGTATCTGCGTAGGCGAGGTACTGTAAGCCCTCGGGAACGAACAGGTCGCGGGGCATGTTGGCCATGGTATCCAGCACCTGCTGGTCCAGTACATCCCAGGGACGGATCTGTTGTTCAATCATGTTGAATCGGGCCTGTTCCTGGTCGTAGGCGTGCATAGGACGTTACCAAAGCTAAAAAGTGTATCTAAATTACGATGAATTACCCTAAACGGCAAGCCATACAACTTGCAAACCTGAGTACTTTTCTATAGTTTCGTCCTACTAGCCGGGGGTGCCCTATACATATGGCTGAGAGAGTCCCTTGGAACCTGATCCAGATCATACTGGCGTAGGGAGGCTTGCAAAGACTATTGCCTACCCTCGTCGTCTATTTGAGGTAAGCCATCATGAGCGCCATACCCGACGAGTTTGTAAAAAAGACGGCCCAGCTGTCCGAAGAGGTTACTCGCCCTTTCCCTAATTCCCGCAAGGTCTACGTCGAGGGCTCCCGCCCCGATATTCGTGTCGGCATGCGTATGGTGGATCAGGAAGAAACGGCCGCGAGTTTTGGCGCTGAGATTAACCCCCCTGTCCCTGTTTACGATACCTCGGGTCCCTTCACTGATCCGGAGGTCTCCATTGACCTTATGAAGGGACTGCCTGCATTGCGCCAGTCCTGGATTGCTGAAAGAGGCGACACGGAAGAATTAAAGGGGCCGAGTTCCGACTTTGGCCGTGGACGTATGCAGGACCCGGAACTGGCCAGGCTGCGATTTGAACATATTCGAAAGCCGAAAAGGGCCATTGCGGGCAGGAATGTCACCCAGATGCATTACGCGCGACAGGGCATCATCACGCCGGAGATGGAATACGTCGCCATCCGTGAAACCATGCGTCTGAACGAGCTGCGTCAGGATCCGGCCTATCAGAAGCTGCTGCGTCAGCATCCAGGTCAGTCTTTCGGAGCCCATCTGCCCGAGGAGATCACGCCTGAATTCGTGCGCGATGAGGTCGCCAGTGGCCGTGCCATCATTCCCTGTAATATCAATCATCCTGAACTGGAGCCGATGATCATCGGCCGTAATTTCCTGGTCAAGATCAACACCAATATTGGCAACTCTGCCGTGACCTCGTCCATAGAGGAAGAGGTGGAGAAGATGGCCTGGTCGGCACGCTGGGGTGGCGACACGCTGATGGACCTGTCCACGGGCAAGAATATTCACGAGACGCGTGAATGGATCCTGCGCAATGCGCCCATGCCCATTGGCACGGTCCCCATCTACCAGGCCCTGGAAAAGGTGAACGGTAAGGCCGAGGACCTGAACTGGGAGATCTTCCGCGACACCCTGATCGAGCAGGCGGAGCAGGGTGTGGATTATTTCACCATCCATGCCGGCGTGCTCCTGCGTTATGTGCCGCTGACTGCCGATCGCGTCACCGGTATCGTCTCGCGTGGCGGTTCCATTATGGCCAAGTGGTGCCTGGCGCATCATCAGGAGAATTTCCTCTACACCCATTTTGAGGAAATCTGTGAAATCATGAAGGCCTATGACGTGGCCTTCTCACTGGGAGATGGCCTGCGCCCCGGTTCACTGGCCGATGCCAATGATGCCGCCCAGTTCGGCGAGCTTGAGACCCTGGGTGAACTGACCAGGATCGCCTGGGAACATGACGTGCAGGTCATGATCGAGGGGCCGGGTCATGTGCCCATGCAGATGATCAAGGAGAATGTCGATAAGGAACTCGAGGACTGTTTCGAGGCGCCGTTCTATACGTTGGGTCCGTTGGTCACCGATATCGCTCCGGGTTATGACCACATTACCTCAGGTATCGGTGCCGCCAATATCGGCTGGTACGGCACAGCCATGCTCTGTTATGTCACGCCTAAAGAACATCTGGGTCTGCCCGATAAGGAAGATGTCCGCGAGGGCATCATCACCTACAAGATCGCGGCCCATGCCGCGGACCTGGCCAAGGGGCATCCCGGAGCGCAGATCCGGGATAATGCCCTGTCCAAGGCGCGCTTCGAATTCCGCTGGGAAGACCAGTTCAACCTGGGCCTGGATCCCGAGCGTGCCCGTGAATACCACGATGCGACCCTGCCCAAGGAATCGGCCAAGGTGGCCCACTTCTGTTCTATGTGTGGTCCTCATTTCTGCTCCATGAAGATCAGCCAGGATGTGCGTGATTATGCTGCTACCAAGGGCATTGGAGATATTGGTGTGGCCGTAGAACAGGGTATGAAAGAAAAGGCCGTGGAATTTGTGGATCAGGGTGTTGAGATCTATCACAAGGCCTGAACATCAAGTAGCAGGAGATTTTTATGTTAACCAACAATGAGCAGAGTTATGGCCTGGTCTCGCGTGGCCTTCACGGCCTACTGATGCTGATGATCTTTGTGATGCTGGGCGTTGGCCTCTACATGACAGAGCTGGATAAGACCGATGATCTAAGAAAGCAACTCTATGCCCTGCATAAGTCTACCGGTGTCATGATCTTTATGCTGGTTGTGGTCCGCATCCTCTGGTTAAAGCTCAGCCCGGGGCCAGCATTACCGAGTGCCCTGGCCAACTGGGAAAAGATCCTCACCACGGTCGTGAAATCCCTCCTGTATCTGCTGATGCTGGCGATTCCCCTGAGTGGGGTTCTGATGTCCAACAGCAAGGGTTATCCCGTGAATGTCTATGGCCTGTTCGAGCTACCCATGTTGGTGGGTGAAAATGAGGGGCTGCACGAGATCATGGAAGAACTGCACGGGTTCTTCGCCTATAGCCTCCTGTTCCTGGTTCTGTTGCATGCCGCAGGGGCGCTCAAGCATCGGTTTCTGGATACCGGCCCCAACATCGATGTCATGAAACGAATGTTTGGCAAGGTCTGATGAATGAGGTTCGCAGCGTATACCGTTAGCTAATCATTGGCCTTTGACTGTCTTGATGGAATGGCCAGGATGACATCAAAAAAACCACGTGTATTGATGTTGTCTCAGGATGTGCATCCCATACCGCCAGTCAAAGGGGCGGCCGTAGAGCACTGGATCGATCAGGTGGCCCAGCGCCTGACAGAATACGAACCCACTATCCTCAGTATTGCGCACCCGTCATTACCTCTTGAGGAAGAAAGACATGGGGTGTTTTACAAACGGATCAGGGTCAGCCGACTTTATAATCGACTGTTCAGGAAGATAACCCGATTCGACCCCTGGCCCTATATCCAGAGGGTCATCCATGAGGCTCGGCGTATCGATCCTCAGGTTATCCATCTGCATAATGCGCCACATTTTGTCAAAGAAATCCGTCAGGCCTTTCCAGACAAGGTGCTTGTTCTCCATATGCATAATGAAAAAAAAGTGGCACAGGACCTTCCCATTGATTGCCTGGCTGCCTGTAGTGATTATGTCCGTGACTTTTTCCGCGACCAGGGGCTAAACGCCCCTTGTTTTGCCACGATACCCAATGGCGTTGATGTTCAGCGTTATCAACCCGTCTGGGTCAAAGAGGACGAGCGTTCGCGCGTACGCCGAAACCTGGGTCTTGATGAGCGTAAGGTCATATTATATGTAGGACGTATCTCGGAGGAGAAAGGGCCAGACAGGATTGTAGAGGCCTTTTCCCATCTCGATCCGACGCGTTTTCAACTGGTACTGATTGGTGAGTGGCGACAGGGCGATCCTGAAAAAGACCGGCGTGCTGCCTATGCTAAAAAACTAGAGGTCGCTCTTCAGGAAATACCCCATAAGACGCTGGGCGTGATCAACCCCAGGGAAATGCCGATGGTTTATCCCATCGGTGATTTGCTCGTCATCCCCTCGCGTTTTGAGGAACCCTTTAGTATGGCGGCCATAGAGGCCATGGCGACCGGTGTACCGGTGCTGGCCCTGAGACGTGGTGGTATGATCGAATATATGATCGATGGTGAGAATGCTACCTTATTAGCGGCCGATGTGGATAGTTCGGTGATGGCAAAAACCATCGAAGATCTGACTGACAGGCCAGATCACCTGGACCAACTGGCGCATAACGCGAGATCCATGGTAGAGCAGCGTTTTAGCTGGGAGCATGTGGCGAACGAGACCGAACGCCTGTTTGATGATCTTTGTATCAGGCTTCCCCAATAATAAATGGTCATTTGCGGTCTTTACGGTAAGCCAGATAGTCTGGCCAGGCGATGAAGGGTCATATTGATAAATAACATTTTCATCGGTGAAAGGATTATTTAGTCTTCGCCATCAATGGTTGTTAAAGGTGTATATCATGGCAGATGAGGAGTTTCGAAGAATCCAGGTATGGGGTGGCTGGCTGAGGTTGAGCCATCTGTGCATTGGAGTCTCCGTCGTCATACTCCTGGTCACGGGATGGTTGACCGCACAAAGCCCTGTTCTGGCTGAGGATGCCCTGGATATCCATTTTCTGGCGGCCAGTTTTCTTTTATTTGGGCTGATACTGCGGATTATACTGATGGTTTTTGGTCAGCAGAATGAACGCATTGGACACCTTGTACCCCGGCGAACAGAGCTACGAACTATCGGGCAGACAGTGCTTTTTTACCTCAGCCTTGGCAGGCGCCCTTTGCCGCGTTGGTTCGACCATAACCCCCTCTGGAAGCTAGGGTACTTACTAGCCTTCATCGCCCTGGCGATACAGGTCATCACGGGCGCCCTGATGCGGGAACAGTTGTTGTTTCAAGGCTTTTATCTGCCTTCCATTCATGTGTTCTGGGCAGAGTTTATCCTTTGGTTCAGTGGCTTACATGTACTCGCCGTGGTGTTACATGATCTCAGGGGTAAGGGGGCTGATGTCTCGGGCATGATTAACGGCTTCCGTCTGTTTTTTATTGATCGCAATCAGGGGCCGGGCGCTAACGATTCCTCGGTTCAGTATGTTTCCGTAGATAGTCTGAAGCCTAAAGGCGATGAATAATTAATATGGGGGGTGCCTTTTTACAACACATAGATATAATTAAACTATAAAAATGATAACAGAGCACATCTTGATCACTACGGAAGAAGGGGCGGGTAGGTGCCGGTTTTTGTTTTAAAATCAGCATCTTGCAACACAAGAATATTATAAAAGGTCAGGATTATGTGGGGCACAGATATGGGCCAGGATAATAGAAAAGGGGATCGCAGGAATTACCGAGCGCGTCCCAGTTTTCCTCTCATCGATAGCGAAGGCAATCTAATTGAAAAGAATCGCCGGCGTATCGTTGATCGTCGTCTCAGTCATATTACCAGTGAACAACTCGAAGATGCGCGCCATATGCATCGTATGGATCTGCGGCTCTACGGCCAGCGATATCATCTGGATGAAGAGCACAATAAGCTGGTCCTGGGGCGTACCCACTTCTGTGATATCCAGGTCCTGGAAGGCCCGGTTTCACGCGAGCATGCAGTGATTACGCTGGTGGGGGGGCACATCGTGTTCGAGGATAAGAGCACCAACGGCAGCTACGTTCGTATGGGGACAGACGAAGAAAAGCATGTGCACAATAGTAGTGTACGTCTTCACGGCGAAGGGGTGATTAGCCTGGGTTATCCACTGGCCAATAATGCGCGGAATTTAATCCGTTTCGAAACCTCCTGATCCATTTTTACACAGGATGCTCCTGGGCATTGAGTGAGTACTGCTGCTCATAATCAGGTCACTTGATACCCAGTTTCATCATCCTGCGCCATAAGGTGCTCCGGTCTATTCCGAGCAGGCTCGCTGCCACCGTGCGGCTGCCATTGGCCTTTTCCAGGGCCTCGATAATCTGCCGACGTTCATCACTCTGCTCATCCATCGGCGGTGAAAGCCCGACTTTGTTCTTAGAGTAGAGGCGTATATCCTGAGGCAGGCTTTCGGCCCTGATCACTCGATCAAACGCACATATAATGCCGTGCTCGATGGCATTTTCCAGTTCGCGCACATTCCCGGGCCAGGGATAGTCCATTAACAGGCTTCTTGCCTCGGGGTTGCTGCTGATGTCCTTGGGGTAACCTCGGTCTCTCATGACGCTGCAGAAGTGGTCCAGCAACATGGGAATATCCCCCGGGCGATCGCGAAGAGGAGGGATGCTCAGCGGGATGACGGCCAGGCGATAATAGAGATCTGCGCGGAATTCGCCCGCCTCGACCAGCTCACGTAGATTTCTGTTGGAGGCCGCGATAATACGCACGTCAACCCGGGTCGTGG
>JANTGN010000087.1 GCA_024762895.1 Thiotrichales bacterium | reverse complement strand
GCATCGCTAATAACCTTTGGATGGTCGCTGGCCATCATGGTAATCATAGGTTTGCCAGCCTGGTTGATCAGGCGCTATGCCCGCTCAGAAGACCTTCAGACGCAGGCGGATGCGATGGGACGTTTTGTCTTCTGGTGGTCGGGGCTGTTTTCATACTTTGGTTTATTGGGCATGTTTTACAGTTACATCATTGTGAGTTTCCTCTAATGAGGTCGATGACAGGCCATGCTCTGCCAGTGTAAAAGGAGACATTATGCCTAGGAAAAAACAACCCAGACGTTGTGGCTGTGGCTGTGGACAGATGACACAGGGCGGGGAATTTTGTCCGGGGCATGATGCGAAGGTGTTGAGTGCCATCATTAGTCGAGTAGGTGGCGTCGCTAATCTAAGGTTGCTGGTTGAGCAGACTACCGAAAGGCCTTTGATCATTGATATTAAAAGCTAGGTGTCTGACCTGAAGGTTACTCAATGAATTAACACCAGTTTCTGTTATGCTCAGATCAGGCTGGATGGAAATCATGGTGCTTAATCTTGTGAACCAAGAAACTGACAACCTGTCCTGGCGTATAGGCGGCCCACAGGGTAGTGGGATTAATCGTATTGCCAGGTTATTTGCTCGCGCCTGTGCCACCCAGGGAGCGGAACTCATCTGTCGGCGTGAATACCATTCCAATATCATGGGGCGGCATAGTTATAACGATATCCTGATGGGGGCAAAGTCGGCCCATTGTCACCGTGAATCAACCGATATCCTGGTCTCTTTTGACCCCGAGACATTGGCAAGGCATGCCCTGATGGTGACCGATAAGGGATGTGTACTTCATTCATCCGAAGATGCGGATGTGCCGCTTGGCCGATTAGCTTATCTTGATGAGCGTTTGCGTGAAGACCTGACCAGGCGACTGGAGGCATTCAATCTGCCACCAAGCACAGGTGGGTTGCTGCAGATGATTAATCAAAAGGGTGTGCAGTCTTTCGCTATTCCCTATGGGCAGCTTTTAACCAAGTTGGCCGAAGCTGTAGATAAACCCAGGCAGTGGGTGGCTGCGGCACAAAATACCCTGGCGGCTTCTGTCTCCGCGACCCTGATGAGTCTGGCTCAGGAAACACTGGAAGAGGCCATAGAGACAGCTTTTGGGGGGCGGAAAGATCTGGTAGAGCTAAACCATCAGGCGATGTTGATTGCTTATAACTATACCCGGGAACACATCAGCTGGAAGGGGCCGTCGATACCTGTGAATGAATCACCCGGGGAGCGCCTTTTGATCAATGCGACGCAGGGTGTGGCATTGGGTAAGCTGGCCGCAGGTATGGGGTTTCAAAGTTATTACCCAATCAGCCCGGCGACGGATGAGAGTACCTTTCTTGAGGCTCATGCCGGTGCTCCTTTAGACAATGGTCAGACATCGGGGCCACTTATATTCCAGGTTGAGGATGAACTGGCGGCCATTAATATGGCGAGCGGAGCCGCTTTGACCGGAGCGCGGAGTGCGACATCGACCTCGGGTCCGGGTTTTTCCCTGATGAGTGAGGGGCTGGGCTGGGCTGGTATGAACGAGGTGCCTCTGGTGGTGACCCTGTATCAGCGAGGGGGGCCTTCTACGGGTATGCCAACACGGACCGACCAGGGTGATTTGCAGTTTGCCCTGAATGCGGGGCATGGGGAGTTTCCTCGAATCATACTTGCTTCCGGTGATGTGACTTCCTGTTTTTATGATGCTGCACAGGCCTTTGATTATGCCGAGCACTATCAGTTACCCGTTATTCACCTGCTGGATAAGGCCCTGACCAGCACATTGCAGACCATTCCGTTGCCTGAACCTTCGCAAATTAGCATTGATCGCGGCGAGCGCGACATCAAATCAAGTCAAAGCCTGCAGGGTGTTAAGCGCTTTCAGTTGACTGATTCCGGTATTTCTCCTCGACCGGTGCTGGGCGACCCCAATGGCCAGCACTGGACCACAGGGGTAGAGCATTCTGAGCAGGGGCAGGTGACAGAGGATCCTGTGTTGCGTGAGGCCATGATGGAAAAACGCGCAAGAAAGCTGGAGCTTGCTGCGGCTGAAATTCCCGTGTCCGAAAAGCTGGAGATCCTTGGCGATGAAGCATCTGAATTTACGCTATTGACCTGGGGTTCCAATAAAGGGGCTGTGCTGGATGCCATGCAGCGACTGGCCGATTCAGGTATTAGTGCACGTGCGGTTCAATTGCGCCTGCTATGGCCTTTGCCGGCGGATGAGTTAATGGCCATCCTGTCCGAATCCTCACCCTCGGTGATGATTGAGGCCAATTTTTCTGGACAGTTAAACAAGCTATTTCAGCAACAGATAGGGCGTGGATGTGATTATGTGATTCTGAAATACAGCGGACGACCTATCTCCGGTGAGGCATTATTTCCAGCACTGATGGATATTCATACCGGTAGTGCTGAGCCACATATCGTTCTAAGAAATTCATTCGAGTAAGGATTGGATGATGATGGATGACTCAAACAAGCTGGCATTAAATTATAAAGATTATCAGTCAGACCGAATCAATGACTGGTGTGCGGGCTGTGGTGATCATGGGATTCTACGTGCCCTGGAAAAGGCCCTGGCCGAGATGGGTCTGCCACGAGATCAGGTGGCGGCCTTCGGAGGTATAGGCTGTTCCGGTAAAACCCCATATTACCTCAACACCTATGGTGTACATACACTGCATGGTCGAGTGTTATCGTTTGCTACCGGTGCCAAACTGGCTAATCCCAGTCTCAATGTCATCGCGATGGGGGGCGATGGTGATGCGCTCTCCATTGGGGGTGGGCATTTCATCAATACCGGACGGCGTAACCTGGATATGACCTACATTATGTTTAACAATGGTGTTTATGGGCTGACGAAGGGACAGGCTGCACCGACCTTGCAACCGGGCGATAAAACCAAAAGCATGGCCCAGAGTAATATTCAGGGACAACTCAACCCGGTCCTGCTGGCCCTGGTATCGGGTTATACCTGGGTAGGTCGTGGTTATGCCTATGATGTCAAGACCCTGACAGGTCTGATCGTTGATGCCATCAGGCATCCGGGCATCGCCTTTCTGGATGTCTTACAACCTTGTCCGAAATACAACGACCTGCACACCAAGTCCTGGTATGGGGAGCGCCTTTATGATCTGAGTAAGGTGGGGCATCATTCACTGATTTCAACCGACAGTGAAGAACAGTTAGCAGAAGAGATACGCATTATGGCCCTGATCCGTGCCAGGGAATGGGGTGAGCGTATTCCGACCGGCGTCTTCCTGCAGGATCTTTCAAGGCCTGAGTTTCAGGAGCAGATTGGACAGCTACAACCAGCCTATTCAGCACAGCCACCCAGCCGGCAAACCATCAGTGATGAGATGGGTAAATCCATGGTCGACCTGACCACCCTGTTTGAAAATCTGAGGGTCTCTTGATTTGAGCGGTAGTCGTTTGAGGCACCAGATCTGATAAGCTGATTTCGAGGCTGGTGGAAGGAGGGGTATCGTGAGTAATGCCAAACAGGAAAGCATGTCCTTTCGTGAGGGCGTCGAGCGCATGGTTGATCGGGCTGCCCTGGCCATAGGGTTGGGACCGGATACGACTAAGGTAATCCAGGCCTGTAATGCGGTCATCCAGATTCGGTTTCCCGTCAGGATACGTGACAAGGTGGAGGTATTCACGGGCTGGTGGGCTATCCACAGTGCGCACCGCCTGCCGGCCAAGGGCGGCCTGCGTTTTGCGCCCGTGATGAACCAGGGTGAGATAGAAGGCCTGGCCGCATTAATGAGTTATAAATGTGCCATTGCGGATATCCCCTTTGGTGGTGCCAAAGGGGGATTACTAATCAATCCCAGTAAGTATGAAGAAGCCGAGCTGCGAGAGATCACACGTCGATTCACCGTAGAGCTGGCTCGAAAGGATTTAATCAACCCCGCCACGAATGTCCCGGCACCGGATTTTGGTACCTCGGCCCTGGAGATGATGTGGATATCGGATACCTATAAGGTGTTATATCCGGAGGATGTGAATAAGGACGCCTGTGTCACGGGTAAACCCGTCAGCCATGGTGGAATTTCGGGCAGGGCCGAGGCAACGGGAAAGGGCGTTCAATATGCCTTGCAGGAGTTCTTCAGGCACCCGGAATTAGTGGCCGCTGCGGGCCTCTCCGATGGACTGACCAGGCAACGGGTTGTGATCCAGGGTCTGGGGAAGGTGGGTTACCATTGTGCAAAGTTTCTTTCAGAAGAAGACAACATCAAGATCATCGCGATCATTGAACATGATGGTGTCGTGTTCAATGATAATGGACTCAACATACATGATGTCAGGCAGCATATTGCGGAGACTGGCGGGGTCAAGGATTTTCCTGGGGGTGAATATCATGAGAATGGTGAAGAGGCCCTGGAAATGGAGTGCGATATTCTTATACCCGCTGCACTAGAGTCACAAATCCATGCCAATAATGCCATGCGCATACAGGCCAGGTTGATTGTTGAGGCGGCCAATGGCCCGGTTACCTATGAGGCGGATCAGATCTTGCGCGACCGAGGGATTACCGTCCTGCCAGATATTTATGTCAATGCCGGAGGTGTTACGGTGTCCTATTTTGAATGGACACGTAATTTGTCGCATATGCGGTTCGGTCGTTTGCAGCGGCGTTATGATGAATTACGCGGCAGTGATTATGCCAATGCACTTGAGGTGCTTACCGGGCAGAAACTGGAGGATCAGCAGCGTAAAAACATCGTGCGTGGCGCGAGTGAGCTGGATCTCGTCCGCTCTGGCCTGGATGACACCATGCGGATGGCCTTTCAGGATATTAGGGGCGTGATGAAAAACCACGAGAATATCACTGATTTTCGAACAGCGGCCTATGCACTGGCCATCAGCAAGATTGCACTTTCCTATTATGACCTGGGGCTAGCTGAGCCAGATGGACACTGAGCAGGGGCCGCTTAAACACAACTGGTTCCGTCGTCAGGTCCTGGGCTTATTTTTAGGCCCTCTGATTTTTTTCCTCTTAATCATCCTTCCTCCACCCGGCGAAATGTCCCCAGCTGCATTCAGGGTGTTGGCAGTGACCTGTCTGATGGCAGTATGGTGGATTAGCGAGGCTATTCCCATTGCGGCCACGGCCTTGCTACCCGTAGTCCTGTTCCCGTTCCTGGGTGTGATGTCTACCGGTGAGACGACCGTTTCCTATGCCCATCACCTGATTTATCTTTTTCTGGGTGGGTTTCTAATTGCTATCACAATGGAAAAATGGAATCTGCACCGGCGTATTGCGCTGCAAACTATTCGTGTCGTTGGTGTGAGTCCCCGCCGGATGATACTGGGTTTTATGCTGGCTACAGCCTTTTTATCCATGTGGATCAGCAATACCGCGACGGCCATGATGATGCTACCGATAGGTCTGGCAGTGACGGGTCAGTTCAGTCGCATGCAGGATGATCGCCAGTCAGATGATGAATGCAGGCAGGGAAAAGAAAACCACTTTGGCGTAGGGTTGATGCTGGGGATTGCCTATGCGGCTTCCATTGGTGGCGTTGCTACCCTGATTGGTACACCCCCGAATGCCATCCTGGCGGGAATGGTCGAGAATCTTTATGGTATCAGCATCAGCTTTGCAGACTGGATGGCCTTCGGGTTGCCCCTGTCTCTCACCATGTTGGCGATTGCCTGGCTCTATCTTACGCGGCTGGCCCATCCCTGTGGCCTGGAAGCCATACCTGGTGCACAACAACTAATCAGCCGCGAACTTGAGGAGCTGGGACCTATATCCAGACAGGAAACCTGGGTGCTTGTAATTTTTACCACGGTTGCCCTGGGGTGGATAGCTCGTGGCTTTGTGGACCTGCCTTTCCTGGAAATAGTCAATGACTCCAGCATCGCTATGGCGGGCGCCTTATTGCTGTTTATTATTCCCTCTAATTTACGCAGGGGGGAGTTTTTACTGGACTGGAAAACGGCAAAAGGGATTCCCTGGGATATCATTATCCTGTTCGGAGGTGGTTTTGCCCTGGCCCAGGGCTTTAGTGAAAGTGGCCTGACCGGATGGATTGCCATTCAGTTGACCACGCTGGAAGGAATGCCCCTGATTATGATTGTGGGTGCAGTCACGCTAGCAGTCATTTTTCTGACCGAAGTGACATCTAATACCGCTACAGCAACCCTTGTGATACCCCTTATGGGTGCGATGGCACAGGCGATGGGTCTCAATGTATTTACACTCATGGTACCGGCGGCCATTGCGGCGTCTTATGCCTTCATGCTGCCCGTGGCAACGCCACCCAATGCCATCGTATTTAGCAGCCGTTATGTGACCATTCCACAAATGGCCAGGGCGGGGCTCTGGCTGAACTTGATTGCTGTGCTCCTGATTACCCTGTTTGTGTTCTTTATGTTGCCACTCATCTGGAACCTGGACCTGGTTCATTCTGTTTCATAAATACCGAAGATAGATATATACGGTGCTAATGGCGATGGTTCCCAGCATCAGGGGGAAGGCCATTAACATGAAGGGCAGGAACCTGATAGGTTGTCCTGCACGTTCCGCAAAACCAGCCACGATCAGATTAGCGCTGGCGCCTACCAGGCTGCCATTACCTCCCAGGCAGGAACCCAGGGCCAGGGCCCACCACAAGGGCATCAGTGCCTCGGATCCACCCAGACTTGGCCCCATGTTTTGTATCAGCGGTATCATGGTGGCTACAAATGGAATGTTGTCCACCACGGCTGAGGCGACGGCAGAGACCCAGAGTATCAGGAGTGTCGTGTTTTGGGCATCTCCTTTTGTCAGGGTCATGATCTCGTTTGCCACGAGCTCAAGCAGGCCCGTTTTTTCCACGCCGTAGACGATGATGAACAGTCCAATAAAGAAAAAAATGGTGATCCATTCGATCTGTGAAAATATCTTTTCGATTTCTTTACTCTGTTCGCCAGGACTGCGGGGTAGGTTGGAGAGCAGTAGCAACAGGGCCCCGCCAAACATGGCGATTGTTGCAGGTTCGTGTCCGATCTGGTGTGAGTTGGTGAACCCGATGATAACGATGGCTAGTACCAGTAATGATTGTTTGAGCAGACGTGTGTCTGTAATTGCATCATTCTCGTTGTAATCCATCACGCGTTGGCGTGCTTCGGGACTGGCCCTGAGATTGCGACCCCAGATCAGATAAATGGGAATAAAGATAATGGCTAAGAGTATGGCGACTATGGGGCCCAGGTTAATGATGAAATCATTGAAGGTCAGTCCAACGGCAGAACCGATCATGATGTTAGGTGGGTCACCAATCAACGTGGCCGTACCACCGATGTTGGCTGAAAAAATCTCGGCAAACAGGTAGGGGTAAGGGTTGACCTTGAGTGAATCTGTAATAAGCAGGGTAACCGGCGCAATCAGAAGTACGGTAGTGACATTATCCAGTAGTGCAGACAGAACGGCCGTCACCAGCGACAACATCACCAGGATACCCCAGGGACTGGCACCGACCAGCTTGGCGGACCAGATGGCCAGGTACTGGAAGACACCCGATTGTTTGGTGATGGCGACAATAATCATCATTCCGGTCAGGAGGCCAATGGTATTGAAGTCGATGCCTTCCATGGCCGCTTCCTGGGTCAGTACGCCACCGAGAATCATCAGTCCGGCGGCCGTCAGGGAGATGATGGCGCGATTGATACGTTCGCTCATGATCAGCAGATAAGTGAGAACAAACAGGATGCCTGCATACCACTGTGGATCCAGTCCAAACACGATATTGATTACTTCTGTACCATGATTCATCGATCAGGCCTCTGCCGACAGGATTTTTTCACCGACATCAAAATACGAGATGACGCCTACCAGTTTTTGAGTCTTCGGGTCCACTACGGGCAGGCTGGCGCGCGTCTTGTACAACGTGAGCAGGGTTTCGAGCAGAGGTGTATCAGGGCTGACCTGCGTGGATTCATCATGCATGCACAGTGAGATGGGCTCATCCTCAACCTCCTTCAGACGTCGGTGCAGGTCAGACAGTGAATCACGAACAAATGGCACGGTGCTAAGTCCTTTATCCATGACCACGGCCTTGGGCAACACCAGGCGGAGCAGGCAGTTCACGCCAAATACGCCCTTGAAACGCCCCTCATCATCGACCACAGGCAGTCTGCGATAGCGATGCTCCATGATGCACTTTACTCCCTTACTGACCTTATCCGATGGATGAAGGACGGTTGGGTGCGCGTCCATGAGGTCTCTGGCGGTTGGATGAGTTTCACTGGTGCTGCTGGCAGCCATAAGTCTTGTCACCTGATTGTTATTAATGTTGGATTAATCCCTGAGACTTGTAGCCTGGGTCGGGATAAACCCTGTCATGATTATTGATATTAATGACACAGATAACACAGCTATTGAATCGGGCACAAGCATTTTTACTGAGCAGGTGCGTAGCTGCTCAGTAATCTTGAGAAATTTGAAAAAAAGGAGCAGAGGGCTGGCTTAGTTGCTGACTGCATCAGCCATACGATCTGGATGCGGCTAGACGGCCTTACCCTGCAGTGCCAGTGTGCCTGAGCGACCTGCAATCTCCCCCAAGAACAGATCATGCCGGGGCAGGCTATCGACATCGAGTGTCTGATAGAGCTCATAGGTTGATCCTATAAGGTAGCCTCGTTGTTTCCAGGTGGTCAGGAGTTGGTCCATCACATGCAGATAGGCCATACCCTCTAGCTCGGCATGCAGGGTGAAGACATGACCGGTCTCCGGGTAGTCCGTTGCCTGGCTCTGGTCGAGTAAAACCTCATGCACATTGGCAACGGTAATATCATCGCAACCGATCAGTTCATCCAGAGTGGGCAGGGTGCCGGGTAGCTGGGGTGTGCTGAAATCATGGCCACCCATGCGTGGTAAAAAAGGGTGCGTGCCACGTGCGTCGCTGGCGTAGTTCAGTCCCCAGGCATCCTGCACCTCAAGCGCGTAAGGATTGATCTGCCAGCCGGCCGATCCCCAGGTCCTGGGGGATTCCTCAAATACCGACTCATAGGCCTGCCAGGCCTTGTCCATCTCGTGGCGTGTCCAGTCAGCGTCTTTTCTGGCGACATAATCCTGCCAGCGGATGTGATCGTAGGTATGGATGCCTACCTCGAAGCCCTGGTCACGGGTCTGACGCATGATGTGGCCGGCCTTAGTTCCTATATGCGGCCCAGGGATCAACACGCCATACATCAGGGTCTTGAGGCCATAATTACTCGTGACAGAGGTACGCATGACCTTTTGCAGGAAGCCGGGTCGGAAGATGCGTTTGAGGGCACGTCCCGTGTTGTCCGGTCCCAGGCTAAACAGAAAACAGGCATTGACCTCATGTTTTTTAAACAACGAAACGAGGCGCGGCACCCCTTCGAGGGTGCCGCGCAGGGTGTCGACATCGACCTTGAGACTAATCCTCATCGTTGATCAGGTTACGCGCCTCATCCACATCACCGCGATAGGCCTCAAAGATTTGTTCCAGCGCGGTTTGCATCTCGACCCTGGGCTCCCAGCCCAGGTCTTTCTGGGTGTTCTCGATAGAGGGTACGCGATTCTGTACATCCTGGTAGCCCTTGCCGTAGTAATTGTCGGAGGTGACCTCGACCATCTTTACATCTCTGGCAGTGACGGCGTATTCGGGGATACGGTTAGCGATCTCCAGCATCATTTCAGCCAGCTCACGCACCGAGTAGTTGTTACCGGGATTACCAATATTGAAGATCTTTCCGCTGGCACAGCCATCCTTGTTCTCAATGATCTTCATCAGGGCGCTGATACCGTCATCGATATGGGTATAGGATCGTTTGGCATGACCGCCGTCGACCAGGCTAATATTCTTGCCCCGCACCATGTGTCCCAGGAACTGGGTGACCACGCGTGAGCTGCCCTCTTTGGGGGTGTGGATACTATCCAGGCCAGGGCCGATCCAGTTGAAGGGTCGGAACAGGGTAAAGTCCAGGCCGTCCTGCATACCGTGGGACCAGATGACTCGGTCCAGCAGTTGCTTGGAGCAGCTGTAGATCCAGCGAGGTTTGTTGATGGGGCCGAGGACAAGGTTCGAGGAGTCCGGGTCAAAGGCCTCGTCGTCACACATGCCATAGACCTCGGAGGTGGAGGGGAAGATGACACGTTTATTGTATTTCAC
>JANTGN010000086.1 GCA_024762895.1 Thiotrichales bacterium | reverse complement strand
CCAGTGACGTCCAGCTTGATGGGTTTTTCTGCATAAAAGCCCTTCTTCTGTTCTTCCTTAGGTTCGAACAGATCAATCTTCAGCCCGCTTGATAAGCCGGTTTCGGAAATATCGACCAGAAGGCTGGGTATCTCGGTTTTACTGGGCAGTTGCTTGAGCATGGCGCCGAAGGCATATTGCATCTCTTCCAGCTGTGCCTTGTAGGCCTCGAGATTGACGGCCTTCTGCTGCTTGGTCTCGAACTTTCTTTTCAGATCCTGTTCTTTGCGTTCTTCACTTTCAAGGCGTGTTAATTGGTCCTTGGTGTCAAAGTAATAGCCGGCAAACAGAATACCGATTACGATCAGTGCAATGATGATGGCGCGTACCGCTGCCGGAGCACTGCCGAGATTGTTGACATCAAGGCTGTTAATATCGAAATTTTTAAGTTCTGAGAAGTCGATAGCCATGTTTAACCTCCCTTTTTCTCGGTTTCGGCTTTGGGGGAGGTCTGGGTAACTGTGAGTTTAAAGGACTTGGTTTCTACAGTTCCCTTCTTGTCGCCCTGGCTCTTGATAATGCTTAGCCTGGAGTCTTTGAACCAGGGAGAGGCATCGAGTCGGCGCATATAGGCAGAAACACGTGCATTGGATTCCGCTTTGCCTTCGATCAGTAATTGATTCCCTTTCTGAGAGACCGTCTCAAGATAGAGCCCCTCGGGCAGTGAGAGAACCAGTTCATCGAAGAGATGTACCACGCCGGGACGGCTGGCCTGTAGCTCTTCGATAATGCGCATGCGTTCCAGCAGTGCTGCCTTGGTTTTTTCCAGTTCTTTGATCTCGGCAATGCGCTTATCCAGGATCTTGATCTCATTCTGGAGGTATTTGTTCCTGGCTTTCTGATAGTCAATCATGCCATTGACCTGGATATGAACGAAGAACACCAGGACGGCAGCGAGGGCAGCGCCAAATAGCAGGAAGACGAGGAACTCTTTCTGTTGTTCTTTGCGCCGAGCTTCGCGCCAGGGGAGGAGGTTGATATGTGCCATATCAGTCAAAACTCCTTAGTGCTAAGCCACAGGCTATCATCAGAGAAGGGGCGTCATTGCTCAGTCTTTGCTGGTTAATGCGTGAACTCATCGCCATGTTAGCAAAGGGGTTGGCAATAGCGGTTTCGATGCCGACCCGTGATTCGATGAGTTCATCAATACCCGGGATGGCTGCGCAGCCGCCAGCCAGAATCAGGCGATCGACCGAATTATGCTGGCTGGCCGCATAGAAAAACTGCAGGAATCGATGGACCTGCTGAGCCATGGTTTCCTTGAAAGGCTCTAGGACCTCAGGGACATAGTTGTCAGGCAGGCTGCCCTCTTTCTTAGCCAGGCCGGCTTCTTCATAAGACAGGCCGTATCGGCGCATAATTTCTTCTGTGAGCTGCTTGCCACCAAAGGGCTGTTCGCGGTTATAGATCAACATGTTGTCGGCAATGACATTGATGTTGGTCATGGTGGCACCGACGTCAATAATAGCGACGACGCGTCCTTCGGTATTGGGCTCGATCAACTTATAGGCATTTTCCAGGGCGTATGACTCTATATCAATAATCTGGGTTGTCATACCTGCGATGTCGCCCGCGGCTATACGCAAATCGACATTCTCACTTCGGGAGGCGGCCAATAGAACATCAACGGTTTCCGGGTTACCTTCAGTCGGGCCCAGGATTTCAAAATCCAGGTTGACCTCTTCAAGGGCATAGGGAATATATTGATCGGCTTCTAATTGTATCTGCCCTTCCATGTCTGCTTCATTAAGATTGGCGGGCATGGTGATGACTTTCGTGATCACCGCAGAAGCGGGCACGGCCATGGCGCAATTCTTATTTTTAATGTTTGATCGCTTCAGGGCCTTGCTGAGGGTTTCGCCGACAGCTTCGACCTCAGCAATATTCTTTTCAACGACGGCGTTAGCAGGTAGCGGTTCAACAGCATAGCTGTCGACACGGTATCTATCCCCGCTTCGGCTCAGTTCAACAATCTTAATTGAGGTAGAACTGATGTCGATGCCCAGCACAGGTGGTTTTTTCTTGTACGAAAGCACAATTTTTCCCTTTATCCCCAGTGGTTACACGGCATATGTGTATTGTTTTGTTAGATACTAGCCCCAACTATATAAAAATACTAGTATAAATTGCAAAACTTGTTACGAGCTTCAATTTCATGTTTCATACCTACCTGACCGACTAAGGGTCGCTTCACGATGGATCTTTGCTTAACTTCATGAAATTACTAACTAAGTTGTCCCTTTGGGGGCTGGCGTCATTATTTGGCCTGTTTCTTATTGGTGTTGTTGCTGTCTTTGCCACCTATTTTTATATGGCCCCCGGTCTGCCGGATGTTCAGGCCCTTAAAGAAGTTCGACTCCAGGTTCCCCTGCGTGTCTACAGCCATGAAGGTCTGTTAATGGCTGAATATGGGGAAAAACGCCGAATTCCCATATTGATTAAAGACGTACCTGAACCCATGATTCAGGCCTTCCTGGCTGCCGAGGATGATCGTTTTTTTGAACACCCCGGTGTTGATTATCAGGGGGTATTGCGTGCCGTCATCAATCTGGCTCTGACGGGTGAAAAGAGCCAGGGGGCCAGTACCATTACCATGCAGGTAGCCAAAAACTTCTTTCTTAGTCCGGAGAAAACATATACCAGAAAGATCCGTGAGATGTTCCTGGCTTTCAAAATTGAGAAGGAACTCACAAAAGACGAAATACTTGAGTTGTATTTAAATAAGATCTATCTCGGGCACCGTTCTTATGGAGTCGGTGCGGCAGCACAGGTCTACTATGGTGCTAGCGTCGATGAACTGACATTGCCGCAAATCGCCATGATCGCGGGTCTGCCCAAGGCCCCCTCAGGCTTTAATCCCATCGTAAACCCGGAGCGAGCCTTTACACGAAGAAATTATGTCCTGGGCCGTATGAAGGCATTGGGGTATATCGAGAATGAGGCTTATGAGGAGGCCAGGGCCGCCCCGCTTACTGCAGAACTACACCGCCCGGAGGTTGAGGTGTCGGCACCTTATATTGGTGAAATGGTGCGTTCGGATATGTATGCCAGGTTTGGTGAAAAGGCCTATACCGAAGGTTTTAATGTGCGCACAACGATCCGCGCTCGCCTCCAGGTAGCTGCCGATAATGCCTTGCGTAACGGCTTGCTGGATTATGACCGACGCCACGGCTATAGAGGGCCTGTTGGTACGGTAGATCTTGATATCCAGCCCGATGGTGTGGAATGGGACAAGATCCTGAAGAAGCAGCCCCGGTCCGCTGATGTACGCCCAGCACTGGTAACACAGGTCGATAAACAGTCCGCAGAGGTCTATGTCGGTGATGGTGTGCGTGTTGAGATACCCTGGGAGGGCCTGGTTTGGGCGCGTAAATATATTAACGAGAATTACCTGGGGGCGGAGCTGAAAACGGCCGCTGATGTCCTGTCGGCTGGTGATCTGATCTACATACGCCCACAACAGATCACACCTGAACAAAAAGATACCAAGGAGAAGAACAAGGAAGAAAAGCCCGAACAGCGTGAGATTTGGGCCTTAGCTCAATTGCCCGAGGTGGCCGGCGCCTTAGTTTCTTTAAGGCCTTTTGATGGCGCTATCCTGGCCCTTTCCGGAGGTTTTGACTTCTATTTGAGCAAGTTTAATCGTGCTATTCAGGCGCAGCGTCAGCCGGGTTCCAGCTTCAAGCCCTTCATCTATTCTGCGGCTCTTAAAAAAGGCTACACGCCGGCCAGTATTTTTAATGATGCGCCTGTCGTATTTGAAGATGCCGCGCTGGAAGATACCTGGCGTCCAGAAAACTACAGCGGTAAATTCTATGGGCCGACGCGTATGCGTATTGCCCTAACCAAATCACGCAATCTTGTTTCAATTCGTTTGCTGAGATCGATTGGAATTCGTTATGCATTGAGGCATGTAGGCAGGTTTGGGTTTGATACCTCCAAACTACCCGCAGACCTGTCGCTCGCACTTGGCAGTGGAACGGTGACGCCTATGGAGCTGACAAGGGGATATGGTGTGTTCGCGAATGGTGGATATCTGGTGGATCCTTACCTGATTGAATATATAGAGGGCCCCGAGGGAAAGGTGCTTGAAAGGAGCGCACCCAGGGTGGCCTGCGAGACGCCCTGTCTGCTCGAGGAGGTCAATGAATATCAGTTGGCTTTGTCCGACAAGGTAGTAGAAGAAGCGACAGCTTTATCGGAATCGGTGCCCGAGACAAAAGAGGGTGATCCGCTTGATCCTGAGTTGAGTGATGCTGAGGCGGAGACAGAAATAGAGGCAGGTCCGGTGGTACTTTCGCCAGCAACGCGTGCCATAGAGCCGGACAATGCCTATCAGATGGTCAGTATGATGCGTGATGTGATCCGTTTTGGAACAGGACGTAAGGCCCTGGCCCTCGGGCGTAAAGATCTTGCGGGCAAGACGGGGACCACCAATGACCAGAAGGATGCCTGGTTCAGTGGTTATAACCCGGATATCGTGACGACCGTATGGCTGGGGTTTGATCGACTCAAGCCACTGGGAAGTCGTGAGACGGGCGGTGGCGCTGCACTACCAATGTGGGTTTCGTACATGCGTGAGGCATTGCATGGACTGCCTGAGCATAACCTTGAGCAACCCCCGGGTATGGTAACGGTCAGGATTGATCCCGAGACGGGCCTGTTGGCAGGTCCGAATACGGCCAGTCCTATATTTGAAACCTTCAGAGAGGACCTCGTACCCGATGAGGTCAGTTTTGATTCCCAGGCCCCGGCACTGTTACCGGGTGGGGGTTCCGGACCTGAGATGCCGGAGCAGTTGTTTTAAGTTCCAGAGTAAGGCCATATGTCAAAGCGGCATAGTGAACAGTTACGCATACGCATCGCCCAGGAAGCGGCGCGTGTCCTGGCGAGTGAAGGCGGCAGGGATTACCTTGCCGCTAAGCGTAAGGCTGCAACACGTCTGGGTATTGATCCTCAGGCAGGCATGCCGACCAACCGTGAAGTGGAGCAGGAGTTGATCATGCATCAGCGCCTGTTTGAGGGTGAGGGGCATGATCAATTGCTGAGCAATATGCGCTATGCGGCGATGGATGCAATGCGCATGTTGGATCAGTTCCAGCCGCGTTTGACGGGTTCAGTATTACGCGGAACGGCTGCAGGTCACTCTGATGTCAATCTCCACCTGTTCGCAGATTCGGCCAAAGACGTGGCGTTGTTTCTGATCGAGCATCAGATTCCCTTTGAAAGTGGAGACAAGCGCTTTCGTTTCGGCAAAGAGACCAGTTATTTTCCCGTGATTCGCCTGATGGCCGGAGAGGTGCCATTTGAACTGGCAATTTTCCCCCTGGAGGGAATCAGGCAGGCGCCTCTGAGTGCCGTGGATGGCAGGCCCATGCAACGTGCAGGACTTAAGCAGCTTGAGGAAATGCTGGCCGATTATGCGTGATAAGGGCGGCTGAGCTCGTGTACGGAATCCACCAGAACCTTGACGTGCTCGGGATTGATGTGCTGATGGATGCCGTGACCCAGGTTGAACACATGTCCTGAGCCCTTGCCAAAGCTTTCTAAGGCAGCAGCCACTTCCGATCGTATCTTGTCGGGGCTGGCGTAAAGTACGCTGGGGTCCAGGTTACCCTGTAGGGCTACGCGGTCACCGATACGCTGCCTCGCCTCGTTGAGTTCGATGGTCCAGTCCAGGCCAACGGCATCGCAGCCGGTATCAGCGATAGACTCCAGCCACTGGGCTCCACCCTTGGTAAACAGGATCACCGGAACGCGACGACCATCGTGTTCCTGAGGCATGGCCTCGACGATGCGCTGCATGTACTGGAGTGAAAATTCTTGATAGGTAGCAGGTGTCAGGCTGCCGCCCCAGGTGTCAAAGATCATGACGGCCTGGGCACCAGCATTCACCTGTGCCTGCATATAGCTGATGACGGACTGGGTGATCGTATCCAGTAACTGGTGCAATAGAGTGGGGTCGTCGTAGAGCATACCCTTGGTCCTGGCAAAATCCTTACTACTTGCACCTTCTACCATATAGGTGGCCAGGGTCCAGGGGCTGCCGGAAAAACCAATCAGGGGTACCCTGCCATCCAGTTCACGTCGAATCGTGCGCACGGCATCCATCACGTAACCCAGTTCATCCTCGGGGTCTGGAACGCGCAGTTGTTCTATAGTAGACCGATCTCGTACGGGGTGTTCGAAGCGTGGCCCCTCGCCCTCGGTAAAGTAAAGGCCCAGACCCATGGCATCGGGAATGGTCAGGATATCCGAAAACAGGATGGCCGCATCGAGTTCAAAGCGCTCCAGTGGTTGCAGGGTGACCTCACAGGCGAGCTCCGGGTTTCGGCACAGATCCATAAAACTACCGGCCTTGGCACGAGTTGCCCGGTATTCGGGCAGGTAGCGTCCCGCCTGCCGCATGACCCAGATCGGTGTCTGGTCTACGGGTTCACGTAATAAGGCGCGAAGAAAACGGTCATTCTTGAGTTGGGTCACTGATTCAGATTTCCAGGTAGTCGAGGATACCCTCGGCAGCGTTGCGTCCTTCAAAGACAGCGGTCACAACCAGGTCTGAGCCGCGCACCATATCCCCACCGGCAAATACCTTGGGATTACTGGTCTGGTGCTGAAATTTGCCATCAGCTGGTGCGGCCACGCGATCCCAGTCGTCGAGTTTGATGTCAAAATTCGCAAACCATGCGGCCGGGCTGGGTCTGAAACCAAAGGCGATAATGACGCGATCGGCAGGAATGACCTCTTCAGAGTCAGGGACAGGCTCGGGGCGACGTCGACCACGTTCATCGGGTTCGCCCAGTTTGGTGGTAACCACCTTGACCCCTTCAACCTGATCGTCTCCGACGATTTCGATGGGTTGACGATTCCACAGAAATTGCACGCCTTCTTCCTTGGCATTCTGCACCTCACGTCTGGAGCCCGGCATGTTGGCTTCATCACGGCGATAGGCGCAGGTGACCGAAGTGGCTTCCTGGCGAATTGAGGTGCGATTACAGTCCATGGCGGTATCGCCGCCACCCAGGACGACGACGCGCTGGTCTTTCATATCGATGAAGTCGCTCTCGTCTTTCTGTAGTCCCATCAGTTTGTCGATGTTAGATATCAGGAATGGCAGGGCCTCGTAAACGCCTGGAAGATCTTCACCGGGAAAGCCACCCTTCATGTAGGTATAGGTGCCCATGCCGAGGAATACGGCATCATAATCATCCAGCAGTTGCTGAAAAGGGATGTCCTTACCAATCTCAGTATTCAGGACAAACTCAACTCCCATCCCTTCCATGAGTTCGCGTCGACGTCGAACGATCTCCTTTTCCAGTTTGAAGGGGGGGATGCCAAACGTGAGCAGGCCACCGATTTCTGCGTATTTATCAAATACCACGGGCCTCACCCCATTGCGTGCCAAAATATCGGCACAGCCGAGGCCGGCGGGCCCCGCACCGACGATGGCTACTTTTTTACCCGTGTCCACGACGTGTGACAGGTCGGGCTTCCAGCCCTGTTCTGTGGCCTGGTCGGTAATATACTTTTCAATTGAGCCGATGGTGACGGCGCCAAAGCCATCATTCAGAGTGCAGGCGCCTTCGCAGAGACGATCCTGCGGGCAAACGCGTCCGCAGATCTCGGGTAATGAATTGGTTTTATGTGATAACTCAGCAGCCTCAAACAGATTGCCTTCAGCAATCAGTTTAAGCCAGTTTGGGATGTAGTTATGTACCGGGCACTTCCATTCACAATAGGGATTGCCACAGGCCAGGCAGCGATCGGCCTGTGCCTTGGCGATCACGGGGTCAAACTGACCATAGATCTCTTTGAATTCGTGCTTGCGTACCTCGGCTGGGGTCTTGTCAGGGTCCTGACGCTGAACCTCGAGGAATTGCATTGGATTGGCCATAGTTCACCTGCACAAGTCTGTTCGTGCCATTATGACACGGTTTTTTCTTTAGATGGCCCTTGAGCGGGTCAGGAGAGTCGGGATTTGACCTGGGCGCTGACCGCAGCCATATCGGCCCGCCCCTGCATCTTGGGCTTGAGGATACCCATGACCTTGCCCATGTCTTTCATTGCCTCTGCGCCGGTGGCCTTGATGGCCTCGTCGATGAGTGCGGTAATGGCTTCATCATCGAGCTGGCTTGGCAGGTAGGTCTGGAGTATCTCGAGTTCGGCTTTTTCCTTGCCGGCCAGATCGTCTCGTCCGGCCTTTTCATACTGATCGATCGACTCGCGTCGCTGTTTGCTCATCTTGTCGAGTATGGCCAGGATGTCTTCGTCCTGAAGATCTTTCCGGCTATCGACTTCCTGTTGCTTGATGGCAGACAGGATCAGTCTGATGGTGCCCAGGCGTTCTTTTTCACCCGCCTTCATGGCCGATTTCATGTCGTCCGAAATGCGGCTTTTTAGTGGTGATGCGGCCTGTGGCATCTTGGTCGCTACCTAGTACAGGCGGGTACGACGTGAGATTTCCTTGGAAACGCGTTTTGCCTGACGTTTGACCGCGGCAGCGCGTTTGCGCTTACGGATTTCTGTTGGTTTTTCATAAAACTCGCGACGACGGACCTCGGTCAGGACGCCTGCCTTCTCGCAGGTGCGCTTAAAACGGCGCAGGGCGATATCGAAGGGCTCGTTTTCTTTTACACGTACAGCTGGCATGGATTCACCATTCCTTAAAATAATTCGATTACAAAATGGCATGGAGCCATTAGAGAATCGCGCATTATAGCCGTCGTTGGAAAAATTGCAAAAAATCTCTGTCGTGCGATGATGAGCGGCTGTTTTAAAACGGGTTTCTGATATGAGGATACTGGGGATCGAGAGTTCCTGCGACGAGAGTGGGGTGGCTATTATTGATGCCGATCAGGGTCTGCTGTCGCATGCCCTGTACTCGCAGGTTGCTCAACATGCCGAGTATGGTGGTGTCGTTCCAGAGCTTGCCTCACGAGATCACGTGCGCAAGCTATTGCCCCTGGTGGAGCAGGTCATGGCACAGGCAGGCTGCACGCCTGAGGATATCACGGCTATTGCCTATACCGCCGGGCCAGGCCTGGTCGGGGCCTTACTGGTGGGAGCGATGGAGGCGCGTGGGCTGGCCTGGGCCTGGGGTGTGCCGGCTTTACCGGTACACCATATGGAGGGGCATTTGCTGGCTCCAATGCTGGAAGATCGAAGGCCCGAGTTTCCCTTTCTGGCTTTATTGGTATCGGGCGGTCATAGCATGCTGGTACGCGTTGATCGTGTCGGTACCTATGAGGTACTGGGTGAGAGCCTTGATGATGCCGTCGGAGAGGCCTTTGATAAGACCGCCAAGCTCCTGGGGTTAGGGTATCCGGGTGGCCCCGCCCTGGCCGAACTGGCGAAGGAGGGTGACCCCGGTCGGTTTCGCTTCCCTCGTCCCATGACGGATCGTCCCGGTCTGGATCTAAGTTTCAGCGGTCTGAAGACCTTTGCGCTGAATACACTCGCCAAGATCGAGGGTACAAGACAGGATAAGGCCGATATTGCCCTCGCTTTTGAGCAGGCTGTAACAGAGACCCTGGTCATTAAATGTCGGCGAGCCCTGCGGCAAACAGGCTTGCAACGCCTGGTAGTCGCCGGTGGGGTGGGGGCGAATGAGCGACTCCGTAACGGTTTGAGCGATCTGGTCATCCGGGAAGCAGCGCAGGTGTTTTTCCCGCGAATTGAGTTTTGTACCGATAACGGCGCGATGATTGCCCTGGCTGGCCTGGTTAGGTATCAGGCGGGTTATCGTGGAGATTCCCGGCTAATGGCCCGTCCTCGCTGGCCACTGGCTGAGCTGGGTATCTAATTAGTCCTTATGCCCTAGTTGTTTTTCAGTACCATCAATGATTTTTCGAATATTGCTACGGTGGCGCCAGAAAATCAGCGCGGCCATCACAGAAGTGGTGCCGACTACCCATAACGATCCATAGAAGTAGTAGAAAAACGCCGGCATGAAGAGGGTCGCGGTCAGGGCTGAGAGTGAAGAGATGCGGCTAATGAGCGCGACCACCAGCCAGACGATCGCAAACAGCAGGCCCGCCTGCCAGGCTATCCCAAAATAGACGCCCAATGCCGTTGCAACTCCTTTGCCCCCCTGGAACCCGAAAAAGACCGGATAGAGGTGGCCCAGGAAGGCAGCCAGGCCGG
>JANTGN010000085.1 GCA_024762895.1 Thiotrichales bacterium | reverse complement strand
AAGAAGATATAACGATCCTCACTAAAATCACGAACCGGTAGTATGGCATTGATGCGCTCCCCTTCTTCCAGGGGCAGCAGATTCACGATGGGCTTACCCCGTGATGCACGGCCGCCCGATGGTAGCTCGTAGACCTTTAGCCAGTAAATACGCCCACGACTGGAGAAGCACAGTATGTAGTCATGAGTATTGGCCACAAACAGTTTATCGACGAAGTCCTCTTCTTTCATCGCCGCGGCAGCCTTGCCTCGACCACCCCGTCGCTGGGCCTGATAGGTATCCAAAGGCTGTGACTTGGCATAACCGGCATGCGAGAAGGTCACCACGACTTCTTCTTCTGGAATGAGATCTTCAAGAGTCAGATCTAGCTGAGTCGTGATGATCTCGGTACGCCGCTCATCGGCATACTCCTCGCTAATCTCCATAAGCTCATCTCGGATGACTTTTTTCAGGAGATCAGGGTCTGACAGTATATTAAGTAAATACTCAATTCTATCCAGCAATTCTTTGAATTCACTAACAATCTTATCCTGCTCAAGGCCGGTTAGCCGATGTAGCCTGAGATCAAGGATTGCCTGCGCCTGGGCCTCGGAAAGATGATACCCATCATCTAGTCGACCGAATTCACTGGATAGATCTTCGGGTCTTGAGGCCTGTGCACCCGCACGCTCCAACATGGAATCAACCGTACCCGAGGCCCAGGCCCTGGCCATCAGCGCCACCTTGGCATCCGCAGGAGAAGGCTGAGATTTAATCAGCTCGATGACCTCGTCAATATTGGCCAGTGCCACGGCCAGACCTTCCAGCACATGGGCCCGAGCGCGCGCCTTACGTAATTCAAAGACTGTACGCCGCGTCACCACCTCACGACGGTGTCTCAGGAAGGCCTCGAGGATCTGTTTGAGATTGAGCAGGCGTGGCTGACCATCGATCAGGGCCACCATATTGATGCCAAACACGCTCTGCATCTGTGTCTGCTTGTACAGGTTATTCAACACGACCTCGGTCACCTCGCCACGGCGCAGCTCGATAACCATACGCATCCCATCCTTGTCGGACTCGTCGCGCAGTTCGGTAATACCCTCTAATTTCTTTTCCTTGACCAGTTCGGCAATCTTCTCCAGCAGCCTTGCCTTGTTTACCTGGTAGGGCAGCTCGGTGACGATGATACTGTCCTTGCCATTTTTTTCATCGGTCTCTACATGACTACGCGCTCGAACATAGATGCGACCACGCCCGGTCTTATACGCCTCAACAATGCCACGGGCCCCATTGATAATCCCGGCAGTGGGGAAATCCGGTCCGGGAATGAAGTTCATCAGCTCGGTGATGGTGATATCTTCATTATCGAGCAAGGCCACACAGCCCTGAATAATTTCGCCCAGATTATGTGGCGGAATATTAGTTGCCATACCCACAGCAATACCGGCTGAGCCATTGACCAGCAGACTGGGAACACGGGTAGGAAAGACCGAGGGCTCTTTTTCAGATCCATCGTAGTTGGGAATAAAGTCAACGGTCTCCTTGTCGATATCGGCCAGCAGCTGGTGGGCAATCTTGGCCATGCGTACTTCGGTATAACGCATGGCGGCAGGCGCATCGCCATCCACCGAGCCAAAGTTACCCTGGCCGTCGACCAGCATATGGCGCATCGAGAAGGGTTGCGCCATGCGTACGATGGTATCGTAAACGGCAGTATCACCATGGGGGTGATATTTACCAATGACGTCACCAACTATGCGGGCAGATTTCTTATAGGCCTTGTTCCAGTCGTTGCCCAGTTCGCTCATGGCAAACAAAACACGGCGGTGCACAGGCTTGAGGCCATCGCGGACGTCGGGAAGGGCCCTGCCTATGATTACGCTCATCGCATAATCCAGGTAGGACTGACGCATTTCATCTTCGAGATTTACAGTATCCAGCTCTTTCGCGAACTCGGTCATCTAGAACTTCTTGGGCGGCAAAAATAAAGCGGCAATGTTAGCATAAATACAGTGCCCACGTCATGGAAAATCCTGCGTTTTTTGCTAACACCCGCTAGAAATATTACCTACAAAAACAGGACCTTAGTCTCCAGACATCAGGGCACTGATGTTCCGGGTATTCGGGTTCATGATCACCCCCTTTTCTGTCACGATCGCATCCACCAGTTCAGCTGGCGTGACATCAAAGGCCGGATTCCAGGCCGTGGCCCCCTCGGCAGCGATCCTCTGACCACCCAGATTCAGGATTTCAAGAGGATTTCTCTGTTCTATCGGGATATCCGCTGCACTCTCAGCCTGCATATCAATCGTGCTGGTAGGTGCCGCCACCATAAAGCGTACCCCATGATGACGCGCATTGATGGCAAGGCTATAGGTACCAATCTTGTTCGCCACATCACCATTAGCGGCAATACGATCCGAGCCAACGATCACCCAGGAGACCCGTCCACTGCTCATGAGGCTGGCAGCCGCCCCTTCACACAGCAGAGTCACAGGGATATCATCCTGCAACAGTTCCCAGGCGGTCAGTCGCGCCCCCTGCAACCAGGGCCGAGTCTCATCGGCATAGACCGTTCCGATTTTCCCCCTGGCGTAGGCACTACGAATCACGCCCAGCGCCGTGCCATAACCGCCTGTAGCCAGGGCCCCCGCATTACAATGGGTAATCACATCCCCTGATTCGATCAGGGCCGCACCCAGTTCACCCATGTGATGATTGGCCTCGATATCCTCGACATGAATGCTCCTGGCCTCAGCCAGCAATGAATCGATGGGGGCAACATCAGCGTCCTCCAGGCATTGACGCATTCGATTCAGCGCCCAGAAAAGATTGACCGCCGTGGGTCGTGAGGCCGCAAGACGCTCAATGTCTCTGAGCACGGACTGACGCCAGTTGAGCCTGGCTCCATGCTCGATCGCTGACAACACCACCGCATAAGCCGCCGTTATCCCGATTGCCGGCGCCCCCCTGACGACCATATCCTGAATGGCCTCGGCAACGGCTGGGGCATTGCCATATTCCAGGAATATCTTTTGACTGGGAAGCGCACGCTGATCCAGCAATCTGAGCTGCCGACCACTCCACTCAATGGCTTGAACCGTATTGTGCTGGTAATTCATGAATACCCCTGATGACAGCCAATCATTGACCCTGTTTAAGTAAGAGGGTTATTGTACAAAAGTACGAGCCCTGTGCGTCAAAGAAACAATAATACGGAGTAGCTCCATGAACGAAAACCTCAATCCTGAGAAATTACTGGAACACAATCCCATTGATCTGTTTAACCAGTATGTTCTGCCCTGGCTGGATAACATTATCTTTGCCATTCTTATTTATGTGATTGGTCGCTGGCTGACCAAGCTGATCGTCAAATTCAGTAAAAAACTGATGGAGAAAGGCAAGGTCGACACACTTCTGATTAATTTCATTGCCTCGATGCTGGGCGGCCTGCTTACCCTCTTCGTTATTATCGCAGCCCTCGACCAGTTAGGGGTCAACACCACCTCACTCATTGCTCTGATCGGTGCCGCCGGCCTGGCCGTCGGTCTGGCCCTGCAGGGTACCCTGGCCAACTTTGCCTCCGGCGTACTGCTCATCGTCTTCAAGCCCTTCAAGATTGGCGATTTTGTCGAAGCGGGTGGCGTTGCCGGTGTCGTCGAGGAGATTCGTATCTTCAATACGGTTTTCCGTACAGGTGATAACAAGGAGATGATCGTACCCAATGGCCAGATCTATGGTGGAACCATCGTGAATGTTTCAGCTCGGGATACACGCCGCATCGACATGACGATTGGCATCGGCTATGACGCGGATATCAAACTGGCGAGAGACACCCTGGAGGCCCTGATCAAGGGTGATGAACGCATTCTGGCCGAGCCCGCCCCTGTGATTGCCGTCGCCGAACTGGCCGACAGCAGCGTCAATTTCGTGGTCCGCCCCTGGGTCAAGTCTGGCGATTACTGGGCCGTACAATGGGAATTCCTCGAGGCCGTTAAACTGACCTTTGACGAAAAAGGCATCAGTATTCCCTATCCCCAGATGGACGTACATGTCGACGGCGTTTCCAACGCCACATAAAGCAGGTTAGGATTGCGCGCAATATTCGCAATCCCTTCCTAGCCCTATGCAACAAGTCGACAGTATTATCCACGCCCGCTGGATCATTCCAGTTGAACCTGCGGGCGTGGTCCTTGAGGACCATAGTCTTGTCATCCATGATGGCCGCATTGAAGCCATCAGACCAACGGCCACCCTCTCTGATCAATTTCAGGCCAGCATCGAACACGACCTACAGGGGCATGCCCTGATTCCAGGTTTTGTGAATACGCACACCCACGCTGCCATGAACCTGATGCGGGGTATGGCCGATGACCTGCCACTTAAGCAATGGCTTGAACAACATATCTGGCCAACCGAGGCCCAGTGGGTCAGTGAGAGCTTTGTCCATGATGGTACCCAGCTAGCTATCGCCGAGATGCTGCGCAGCGGCACCACCTGCTTCAACGACATGTATTTTTTCCCGGATGTCACTTCACGCGTCGCCATCAATAGTGGCATACGCGCCATGATCGGCCTGATCGTGATCGACTTCCCCACCATCTGGGCCCAGGATGCCGATGAGTATATCGGTAAGGCCCTTGATCTGTATGATCAGATCAAGGGTGAGGCCATGATCGGAAGTTGCTTCGCCCCGCATGCACCCTACACCGTCTCAGACCAGCCTCTATCACGCATTCGGATGCTGGCCCATGAACTCAACCTTCCTATTCACATGCATGTACATGAAACCACCGAAGAAGTCGCCACTGCAGAAAAGGAAACAGGTCATCGGCCATTGCAACGCCTGGATGAACTTGGCCTGTTGTCTCCGGATTTTCTTGCGGTTCATATGACGCAACTCTCAGACGCGGACATAGACCTGGTGGCAGAGCGTGGCGTCCGAGTGATTCATTGCCCGGAATCGAACCTGAAACTCGCCAGTGGCCTGTGTCCGGTAGATAAACTTTTGCGCAAAGGGGTTACCGTGGCCCTGGGCACCGATGGCGTTGCCAGCAATGACGATCTGGACATGATGGGCGAAATGAGTAGCGCCGCCTTACTGGCCAAGGTCACTGCCAATAATGCCTCTGCCCTGCCCGCACATGCCGCATTGCGCATGGCCACGCTCAGTGGTGCAGAAGCCCTGGGGCTGGGGGAAATCACCGGCTCCCTCGAAACCGGCAAGGCCGCCGACATCACGGCCATCGACCTGGACCGCCTGGAGACCTCACCGCTGTACCACCCGGTTTCCCAGATCGTTTATTCTGCCAGCCGCAACCAGGTAACGAATGTCTGGGTAGCGGGTCGGCAGCTGCTGAAAAATCGCCAGCTAACCAGCCTTGATGAGGAAGAATTGATCGCCAGGGCCAGCGAATGGCGTGATAAAATCCGATCTTAAACTTTGCCCAACACGGCCCCAGGAGCAAGCTATATGCGCCAGCGCTCAGTCAACGTCGATTACAACGAGATAGCCAAGTTTGAAGAACTGGCCCATCGCTGGTGGGACCCAACCAGTGAATTCAAGCCCCTCCACGATATCAATCCCCTCAGGCTTGATTACATAGAGAAACATGCCGGGGGGCTGAAAGACAAACGCATCGTCGATGTGGGTTGTGGCGGTGGTATCTTGTCCGAATCCATGGCGCAAAAAGGGGCCCAGGTTACCGGTATCGATATGGGCGAAGCCCCCCTGTCGGTGGCACGCCTGCATCAGATTGAGACAGGAATCAGGATCGAATACCGACGCATACCAGCCGAGGAACTCGCCGAAGAGGCCGCAGGAACCTTTGATGTCGTGACCTGCATGGAGATGCTGGAACACGTCCCGGACCCCTCATCCGTAATTCAGGCCTGCGCCAAACTGGTCCGGCCGGGCGGCCAGGTCATCTTTTCCACCCTGAACCGCAACCCCAAGTCCTTCCTGTTTGCCATTATTGGCGCGGAATATGTCCTTAACATACTCCCCAAGGGTACACATGAGTTTTCCAAGTTCATTCGCCCATCAGAGCTTACCGAATGGGCACGACATGCAGGACTGGAGACACTGGATCTGACGGGAATGACCTACAACCCCTTCAGCCGATCCTATCGACTGGGTCAGGATATCGACGTCAATTACCTGCTTGCCTGCCAGAGACCCGAGTAATGCCTCCTATTGGCTAGTCCAGCCAGGGTTCCTGAATTTAATCGTCAGTGGCAAAGGCCTGGAACAGTGCCTTGTTGGTGGCATGACGGTAGGCCTCTTCACCAGTGATTTCGCGGCGATCCAGCAGGGCCTTGAGGGCATTATCCATGGTTTGCATACCCTGAGAAGATCCGCTCTGCAGGGCAGATTCCAGTTGCTCGGTCTTACCTTCACGCAACAGGTTAGAGACGGCCGAGGTATTGACCAGCAATTCAATGGCTGCCACCCGACCTTTGCCATCGGCCTTACGCAACAGTTGCTGAGAAACAATCGCACGCAGGGAGGTCGAAAGCATCGCCCTCACCTGCGACTGCTCATTGGCCGGGAAGGCATTCACGATACGATCTACCGTGGCGGCCGCACTATTCGTATGCAGTGTACCAAATACCAGGATACCAACTTCAGCGGCCGTAACGGCCAACCTCATGGTCTCCAGGTCGCGTAACTCACCCACCAGGATGACATTCGGATCTTCACGCAGGGCGGATCTCAGCGCCGCCGCAAAACTTGAGGTATGCACACCCACTTCACGCTGCGACAACAAACATTTATTGCGTTGATGAACGAACTCGATAGGGTCTTCTATCGTAATGATATGACCCTTGGTAGTAGAGTTAATATGATCAATCATGGCCGCCAGCGTTGTTGACTTACCGGACCCCGTTTTACCCGTCACCAGCACCAGGCCATTACTGTTTCGACAAAAACTCTTGATGATTTCCGGCATCTTCAACTCATCCAGCGTAAAGGCCGAGGCCGGAATGGTCCTGAAGATGGCGCCTACCCCATTAATATGTCGTAACATGTTGACACGAAAACGGGCCACACCTTCGATGTTATAGGCAAAGTCTGCCTGATCGGCACGTTCGAATTCCTTCATCGCTGCCGAGGGTGTGATTTCATAGAGCTGGTTCGTCAGGTGTTCATTATCAAGCACCATTTCTTCGAGTGCCTGCAGCTCACCATAGTGGCGTATCCTGGGATATTGACCGGCGATCAAATGAAGATCCGAGGCATCCTTCTGCACCGTTTCCTTCAGGTAGTCGTCTATATTAAATTCCATGCATCAGGCCTCAGATTTCCACGTTGGGTAACAGGCTGGGATCGGTGACAAAACGCTGGAACTGCTGTTTGTCCGTGGCATGTAAATAGGCATCATCAGGATCGATTTCATTGAGTTCGATCGCATCCAGCAGGGCCTGATCGAGTAATTGCATACCCTGCGCCCTGCCGGTCTGCAACTGGGAAGGAATCTGGAAGGTCTTATCGGTCGTGATCAAACGAGCGATGGCATGATTCATGGTCATGATCTCTACCATGGCCTTGCGCCCACGCCCTTCAGCGGTCTTGACCAGAACCTGGGTGATGACCGCATGCAGGTTCTGGGATAAAAACACCTTGCCCTGATCACGTAATTCCGCAGGCAGGCCATCGAGGATACGGTCTATGGTCTTGACCGCTGAGGTCGTATGCATGGTTCCCAGGACCAGATGCCCCGTTTCTGCCGCCATCATGGCCATGGTCAGGGTGTCGGTATCACGCAATTCCCCAACCAGGATAACATCAGGATCTTCACGTAGTGCTGCCCGCAGTCCATCCTTAAATGAAGGCACATGGGTCTCGACCTCGCGTTGAATCACCTGGGCCTGCTTGCTCTCATGAACAAACTCAACAGGGTCTTCCAGGGTGATGATATTGACCTTTCTCTGGCGATTGATGTAATCAATCATCGCCGCCAGGGTGGTTGATTTGCCCGTGCCCGTAGAACCGGTCACCAGGATCAGCCCCTGGTGATACTCGGTGAATTTTTCCAGGATGGGTGGCAGGCCCAGATCTTCCAGTCTTGGTGTCTCAAGGGGTATATCCCTGAATGTGGCGCCAATACCGCTAAGCTTTCTGAATACATTGACACGAAACCTGCCAACACCAGGTGACATATAGGAAAAATCCAGATCATCACCACTACGGAATTTCTTTTTCTGGGATTCGGTCAGGATCTCATTGATATAACCTGCCAGCTCGGTATCACGCAATTCACGAAAACGAATTGGCATCAGGTCGCCATTCATACGCAGCATGGGAGGAATGCCAACCGCGAGATGGACATCGGAGCAGCCCTGCTCACGACCGAGTTTTAAAAAGGCATCAATACGCGCCATGCAAATTACTCCAGCAACAGTTCGAGACGTTCACGTAACTCATCCATGCTCTGGTAACGCTTATCCGGTTCAACCGCCATGGTCTTCGCAACCACGGCACTGAGCGTCTTGGATACATCAGGATACTTGGTATACAGCAAGGGCGCGGTGCCCTGAACATGCTGATACATAAGTGACATGTAATCATCCCCTGTATAGGGCGGATTACCCGAAAGCATCTCATACATGATAATACCGAGACTATAGATGTCGGTTCTGTTATCCACCGGCTTACCCAGCACCTGCTCAGGCGCAATATAGGTAGGCGTACCTACCAGGGTACCGGTCTTGGTCAGACGCGTCTCGGTGTTTCGAGCGGCCGCGGCGATGCCGAAATCCACCACCTTTACCAGGCCCTCATCATTAATGAGTATATTCGGTGGCTTCATATCCCTGTGTATGACGCCGGCATTATGTGCCGTCTGCATCCCCTTGGTAATCTGAATCAGGATTTTCAGGGCCTTCTGAACATCCAGGGCCTGATGGTTTTTGATCTCCTGCCCCAGGGTATGGCTATCGAAATACTCCATCGAGATCGCCTGCCAGTCACCAAAATTCAGGAGATCGTAGATTCGAATGACGTTTTCATGCGTGATCTTTCGCGTGTAGCGCAGTTCATGTATGAAGCGCTTGATGGCAGACTCATCCGCTGCCAGCTGGGTATTGATAAATTTCAGGATGATCTGTTCATCGACAAAGGTATCATTGACCAGCAGGACCGTACCAAAGGCCCCCTTTCCAACCTTGCGCACAAACTGATATCGGTCTCCGATCATCTGCCCTGGCTTCATGTCCTCCAGGTTGATGATCTCGCTACCCGACTTGATGATGCTATCCATCTGCTGGGTCTCGACCGTGCCCGTATCCGATGGGCGCTCCGGCTCAAGACCACGGCTTTCTATCAGGGAGTCACGCATCTTCTCTGATGGAGTCTTCTCGCCGGATCCCGAGTGAGGGAAACGAGTGGTGATTTCCTTAACCACCTGCGTGGCCAGTTCACGCACCTCCTCATTGGCCTTTTCGGTGGCGGAAAAGATGGTTTGATTGATTTTATCCGCATCGACTTCATCGGCCAGCACGGCCAGCGCATTGAGCGCCTCCATCTGCACATTGGGCTCCGGGTCTTCCAGATAATGCAACAGATCAACCGCCACGGACTGGTCACCTATATTGGCCAGGGCCTGCATCACGACGGGGCGCGCACGCTCATCCTGTTCGGCCAGGGCCAGCAGGGGTTTGACGGCCCTGCGGCTGCCAACTGCCGCCAGGGCATCTACGGTACGTTCGCGTACCCACCAGTCCTCATCTTCCAGGGCCTCAATCAGGTAATCGACGGTGCGTGGATCCTTGCTGCTATTAATGACCTCGATGGCCGTGCGACGTACAAACTTGTCGTCATCCTTGATCAGCTCGAGCATGGCCTCAATGACCTTGGGCCCACCAATCTTGGCCAGGGCATCGGCTGCCCGTTCGCGTACCCACCAGTCACGGTCTTTCATCACCTGCAGCAGATCCTTGATGGAATCAGCCGTGGCCACCTCATTGAGCACCTCAACCGCAGCACGGCGGACATATTCATCGTCGTCCTGCAGGGGGTCGATGAGATATTCCACGGTATTGGGCGCATTCATCCTGACAATGGCCTTGATCGAGAGCTCCTGGATACGCATATCCGGATCGGCCAGTAAATGGATCAGCATTTTCAGATCCAGGTCTACACCCATCTCGGTCAGGGATTTAACGGCCTCCATGCGCACCAGCTTATTGGAGTCATAGGTGATCTTTTGCAGGGCCTCGATGGCCGACGGGTGATTAAACTTACCCAGCATACGTGCAATATGGAC
>JANTGN010000084.1 GCA_024762895.1 Thiotrichales bacterium | reverse complement strand
ATGTCAAAGCAGCCGTTGGTGAAGACAATACGCTCCTTATGGGCGCGGGCATCCTCAATGGCAATCATGAGCTGATCTTCACTGACAACCCCCTGTAGCGAGTCGTCCTGCTCATGCAATGCACGGCGTATCTCGGGCACGGTGACACTGGCGGTACCCAGTTTGCCCACGACGATACCCGCGGCAATATTCGATAGCAGGACGGCCTGAGGCATCTCAAGTCCGGCTGCCAGGCCCGCGGCCAGAACCGATATGACGGTGTCACCGGCACCGGTCACATCAAACACCTCACGAGCTCGAGTAGGCTGGTGGAAGGGTTCCTGCTCGGCCAGTAACAGGGACATGCCCTGCTCGCTTCGAGTAATCAGCAACCCGCCAAGCGACTGTTCCTCAATCAGCTTCATGCCCTGCTCAACCAGGCCGTCCTCGTCGGTAAACGAACCGGCCGCAGCCGAGAACTCATTGAGGTTGGGCGTGATCAGGGAGGCCCCATAGTATTTGCTAAAATCATTCGACTTGGGGTCGACCAGTACGGGTTTACCCATTGATCGGGCCATCTCGATCAAGACCCGTGCCTGGTTCAGCACCCCCTTGCCGTAGTCCGATAAGACGACCACATCCACACTAGGTAGCACGGCCTCGACCTGATTAGCAAAGAGGCCATAATCGAAGCCCTCAAAACCCTCTTCAAAGTCCAGGCGAATTAATTGCTGATGACGGCTCATGACACGCAACTTGGTCACCGTCGGGAATTCCGCCATACGAGTAAAACGGCAATCGACGCCAGAGTCCGTCAGTAACTGCTCCAGTGTCTTACCCGGCTCGTCGATCCCCACCAGCCCCATCAATACGGGCTGTCCTCCCAGGGCCGCGATATTCAGCGCCACGTTTCCAGCGCCGCCCGGGCGCTCTTCTGCCTCGGCAACCCGCACGACTGGTACCGGGGCTTCAGGGGAGATCCTCGAAGTATCGCCATGCCAGTAGCGATCCAGCATGACATCGCCAACGATCAGGACTCGGGCCTGATCAAATGAAGGAATCTGAAAGTTCATCTTTGTGCATCGGAAACGGAATCAACAAATGCTAACATAGCTTGAGGCCGCGATTCTAACCGGTCCATAGATAATGACATTCTGGAATCCGAATAATTATTGACACCTTGGAGAAATGTCTTTGATCAACCAGCTTTACGAGCTTGGGGTTAAAAGAGCACCTTCAGCACCGCCAGATCCAAACTCACTCGAAACAGCCGAGAAGATTTTTTTCTCCATATTCTCACGTTACGGCGACACGCTAATTTCGATTGCCGTCATCAGAGAATTTATTGCTCGTTATCCCGGTGTTGATTACCTGGTCTTTACACCACCTCAGATGGTGCCCTATTTCAGGGAGTTTTTACCTATGGCCAGGACGGTTTCACTCAGAAAAAGAAACCCCTGGCATGTTGTAAGAGGATTATTTTCACTCCGGAAAAATCACTTTGATATTGGTTACAACCCCTGGTCACAGGGCCATGAGAGCTGTTACTTCATCACCCGATGTAAATACCATTCCTGCTTTGACTCCCACCCATTGCCGCCCATAGAACAGTCTAATCTTTACGATATGATTCGGCAGTATCTGTTACTTCCCAGTAAAGATTGGCAACAAAGGGATTTCAAGCTGAACAATGGTTATCGAAATATACTCCTTTGCCCTCAGACCACCACGAATAAGAAAGACCTCGATACCGATCTTCTTGACTATACGGCATCCCTTTTAAAAGAAAGATACCCCAATGCTACACTGACGATTGCCGCCATGAGCCCAAACTTTTTACTGGATGGCTACGATCACTATCAGTTCCAGAAGAATGCGACCTCTTCACAGAGATTCATCGACCTCATGAAGGCGTCCGACCTGGTTATCTGTGCCGATTCGGCGCCCATGCACCTGGCCACCATGATGGACAAGGATAATGTCGCCTTTTTCTTTTCGACACGCCCAGAGGTGGTTATGAACAGCGAGGCAAGATCACTGGTACTACAGCTCAACAAATCCAGAAAAGAAGCGTGTCGAAACCAAATCAAGCGCGTACTGGATGCCTAACCCCCCATGGCCCTGGATACGATCAGACACCCGTACGCTCCAAAATACTGGCCGATCTGGCTAGGGTTAGGCAGCATGTGGCTTATTTCACGCATTCCCCACCGGCTTCAGATGGGACTGGGATGGGTGCTGGGACGTATTATGTCCCTGTTTCCCAGAAGGCGATTTATAGCGAGGGTCAATCTTGAACTGGCCTTTCCGGAAAAGAGCGCACTGGAGCGAAACACACTCCTGAAGAGGCATTTTGTCTCTGTTGGCCGCGGCATGCTTGAAACGGCCGCCTGCTGGTTTGGAACGGATCGATTCATCAAGCGGCATGTAGAAATACGAGGCCTCGAACATGTCGAGGAGGCCAAGGCGAAGGGCAAAGGCGTTATTCTGTTTGGCGCCCATTTCACCAGCATGGAAATCTGTGGTCGAGGCTTTGGCCAGCACATGCCGTTTTATTCTGTCTATAAGCCCAACCGTAATCCGCTGTTTGAACAAGTCATGTCGACACGGCGCAATCGCATCTATGGTGGATCGATTCCTAATACCGATATGCGGCAGATGATCAAAAAATTACGCAACGGAGAACTCGTCTGGTACGCTGCCGACCAGAATTATGGCCTGAAAAATAGTGTCTTTGCGCCTTTTTTTGATGTGCCGGTCGCAACCACGACTGGCACCACACGGATCGTCAAGATGACGGGGGCTGCTATTATTCCCGCTTTCACGCTTAGAAAACCCGACGCTTCGGGTAATGTCCTGGAATTACTGCCAGCCATTGAGGATTTTCCCGGCGATGATGTGCTTGATGATGTCACCAGGCTCAACGCACTGATAGAATCCAAGGTTCGAGAATACCCCGATCAGTATCTGTGGATACATCGCCGCTTCAAGGACCACCCCGAAGGTGGTAAGAATCGCTACGAACGTTATGTCGAAGAATCGAAACGCCATTGATTTCAATACCCTTAAGCGGGTACTGATCATTAAACTACGCCACCATGGTGATGTACTTCTGACATCCCCGGTTCTACAGGTTTTAAAAAACCACTACCCGCATCTGGAGATCGATGCCCTGGTTTACACTGAGACCCAGGATATGCTCAGCGAACACCCGGCCCTGGACCAGCTACATCTCATCGACAGGAACTGGAAGAAAGAAGGTGTTCTCGCTCAGGTCCGCGAAGAGGTTGCCTTGTTTAACAACCTCAAGGCTCGTTCTTACGACCTGGTGATCCACCTAACTGAAAGTAATCGCGGAGGCTGGTTATGCCGATTCCTGAATCCCACCTATGCCATCACCCCAGCCTGGCTTAACAAGACCTGGTTCTGGAAACACAGTTTCACGCATCATTACCCCCTGCCCGCACGCCTGCGTCATACCGTGGAAAAACATCTCGACGCCCTGCGCCATCTCGGGCTACAACCCAGCGAAACCGAACGTAATCTTGTACTGGTTCCCGGTAAAGAGGCAGAGCAAAAGGTAGAGCAACTGCTCAAAGAGCATAAGGCCGATAACCAGTCCTTTATTCACTTTCACCCCACGTCCCGGTGGTTGTTCAAGTGCTGGAGTATCGAAAAATGCACCCAATTGATTGAAGATCTCCAGTCACGAGGTCACCAGGTGGTGATCACCGCCGCACCGACCCAGGCAGAGCTATCCATGGTAAAGGACATTCTTGCTCCGCTGAGACAGCCAGTCATCGATTTATCCGGCCAGCTGAGCCTGAAAGAACTCTCCGCCCTCACGGCCCGTGCTCAGTGTTTTATCGGTATGGACTCCGTGCCCATGCATATAGCCGCGGCCATGGGCACACCCACCGTGGCGCTGTTTGGGCCCAGTGGTGACCAGGAATGGGGCCCCTGGATGGTACCTAGCCACACACTCATCAGCGATATATCCTGCCGCCCCTGTGGCATGGATGGCTGTGCAGGCAGCAAGGTCAGCGACTGTCTGGAACATATCTCACCCAATGATGCCCTGAATGCCATCGAGGACCTGTTGATCACATGAGACCTCTGAGGATTGCCCTGGTACGACAGCGGTACCGGGATGATGGCGGCGCAGAGCGTTTTATCTCCCGCGCCATAGAGGCCCTGGAACGTGATGATGTCGAGGTCACCCTGATTGCCCGAAAATGGTCCGGGACTGGCCAGGCAAAGGCCCTACGCTGTAATCCCTTTTATCTTGGCCGCCTGTGGCGAGATGCAGGCTTTGCTCGTTGTGTCTGTAAGATACGTCAACAGGAACGCTTTGACCTGCTCCAGTCCCATGAGCGACTGAACTGCTGTGATCTCTACCGAGCGGGAGATGGTGTACACAGGGAGTGGCTACGCCAGCGCTCTCGTGTCCTGCCGCCCATACGAGCAAAGTTATTATGGGCCAACCCCTATCATCGTTATGTCATGGCCACCGAAAGGCGTATGTTTGAAAGCCCCACACTGAAGGCCGTGATCTGTAACTCTGAGATGGTGCGAGATGAGATCCTGGGCTATTTCGATATTCCAGAAAACAAGTTACATGTCATCTACAGTGGTGTCGATACCGATCGATTCCATCCCAGACTGAAAGAGCATCGTCACAACATTCGTGAATCGCTGGAAATACCCAATGATCATTCCCTGTTTCTTTTTGTGGGTTCCGGGTTTGAACGCAAGGGTGCAGCCGCACTGATCAAGTCGCTGGCTCTCCTGCCTGATACGGCTCATGGCGTCATTGTTGGTGAAGACAAACACCGAAAAAGATACGAAGCACTGGCAAAGGGCCTGGGCCTGAATAAGCGAGTACACTTTCTGGGCAAACTGTCCGATGTCGGACCCTATTACGGCGCCGCAGATGCCATGGTCCTGCCCACACTGTACGACCCCTTTCCTAATGTCATACTCGAGGCCATGGCCTGTGGCCTGCCAGTGATCACCAGCAACAAGAGTGGGGGTGCAGAGTTTATCAGCCAGGGAGAAAACGGCTATGTCTGTGATGCCCTGGATATTGAGGCCATATCCTGGTCCATGCAGGAACTCATGATTCCAGCCGCTGCCTTAAGGCAGGGAGAGGCTGCTCGACAGACAATCGAACCCTATGATCTGGAATCCATGGGAAGAGCGATGACCGACCTGTATAAAGACCTGTTGCTAACCGATGCTGAGGCCCGCTAAGACCTGTCCATCAGTTTGTCATAGATACTGAGTAAGCGCTGGACCATGACACTTTTTGAGAAATGCTCAACGATATAAGCCCGGGCCTTTCCTGAATACTCAGCGCGCAGTTGTGCATCCTTGATCAGGCGTTCAAGCCCCTCTTCCAGCTCCTGTACATTGCCAGGTTCAACCAGAATAAAATTATCATCATGAAGCAGGTCTCGCGTGCTCCCCGATGCGGTCGCCACTACAGGAAGCCCCATAAGCATGGCCTGCATCACCGACTGGGGCACACCCTCTTTGCTATCCGAGGTCAGGGTAAAGATATCCAGGGCCGCCAGGACTTTCTGAGGTTCATCGACATGCCCCAGCATCAGGACATGATCCTGCAGCCCCTGCTCCTGAATCGTTTTCTCTATCGATGATCGCTTGGGCCCCTCACCGGCAATAATGAATCTGAGCCTGGGGTATTTCGCAATCAGATGACCTGCCACCTCAAGTAGCAGATCATGCCGCTTGAACCCCCTGAGTACGGCAACAATACCAATCGCAATCTCGTCATCGTGAATACCGAACTGCGCCCTGTTTTCTGCTCGATTGTATAGACCGGGATCGAATAATGTCTCATCAATACCCGTGGGGACAGACTCAATCCTGTCTGGCCGAATGCGATTATTCCGTATCATGTCCTCACGTACCGATTCGCCCGTGGTTAATACATAATCCGCCAGGCCATTGATGAAATTGGTTCGTGCTGGATTGATCGGATTAGAGAGATGACGCGTTCTTATGAATTTTGCCCCAGCCAGCTTTGCGGCCAGCCCACCAACCCAGGTATCCTTGCCACTATGGGTATTTACGATGTCTATGTTCTGTTTTTTTATAATACGCCTGAGCGCAAACAGTGTACGAAGATCGGCATTGCCCCTGAAGGGTAAAACGAAGACGGGAATGTTATGACGCTCTGCTTCTAGCTTAATCCGAGCCTTGCTACGACAGGCCAGAAATACCTCGACACCCTGCTCCCTGACGGCGAGCATCTCATTAATAATACGAATCTCCTGACCACCCCAACCATCGGACCATTCCGTATGCAGTACCCTAGTATCGCTCATTCAGACAACCTTCTTAAAAACGTTAAAATATCAAATGGATACACATCTTGTGATATTATCTCACTGCTATCTGCGTTGGTGTTGAGATAAGACCGGTTGAGTACCCATACAGAGAATGATTAAAGAACGCAGCAGACCTAAAGCATCACCAATGCCCGCATTCAATTCTGGGGAAGACCTGTATAATTTATCGCTTAGCAGCACGCATGTACACAACACCCCGCGTCGAATGAATTACAGTGTATTTAAACCAGCCTGACGGCATCGATAGACCACCCACGTGAATCATGAATCAATGCAAGAACCTAATAACATTCTGGTCATCATAGTTGCACGTATAGGAGATACCCTGTTAGCCACGCCAGCGATGCGCAGTCTACATGAGCACTACCCGGCTGCACGCATCACCGTTCTGGCACACCCCGCTCGGAAAACGGTCCTGGAAAACCTGCCCTTTATCGACGAACTGGGAAAAATCACAAAGAAGCTTGCCCCGTTTAAAGGTCACCTGCCGGGTAAGCCATACGATCTCTGCATTGTATATAGCAAGGATACGGCCTTACTGGCTTACGCGCGACGCGTCTCAAAGAAGGTCATTACATTCAGGCACGATCAGCATGAGCATCTGCCTGATCTTGAGTGCGTCACTCCACCCAGTGAGGCTACGCATGCCGTCATCGAGCGACTCATGCTGCTTGCCCCCTTAAATATAGAGACTCAGGATCTTCGTGTTGCCTACCAAATAACCGAACAGGAAAAAACATGGGCCAGACAATGGATACAGGAGGCCTTCGGCCGCATACCCGATACTCTGATCGGCATACAGGCCATGAGTTTTCCTACCAAGCCTTACAGGAACTGGCCGCTGGATCATTTTTTATCCCTGATTGAAAGGCTAGCCTTACAGCATAAGGATACCGCTTTTATCCTGCTGGGCGATCATGAGTGTCGGGATAAAACACAGTCACTCGTCCAGGCACCTGGCCAGGCCATTGCAAACAGCTGTGGTAATCTGACATTACGTGAAAGTGCCGCCCTGATGGGGCAGCTCGATTTGTATATAGGTGTTGATACAGGCCCCACCCATATTGTAGGTGCTCTGGAAACCCCTATGGTCGCTATCTATCACTGTTATCACCCAGGCGCACTGCTGATGCCTTTACAACGTGAAAATCTGGAAGTGATCGAACATTCCGCCTATGCTTCTGAGTGCTCAAGGGAAACCCCTATATCCGACGTGCCCGTTGAGGCTGTTTTCTCAGCCTGCGAGCGCCAGCTGAACAAGGCGGGCCAATAATCATGGGCATACGCATTGCCATGATTAACCTCACCTCTGGTACGAAACACGGAGGTGTGGAAACCTTTGTCAATGAGCTGACCCAAAACCTTGCGGAACGCAAAGTGCATGTAGATCTCTATACGGGCGAAGGCCCTGTTGATATCTCGCTACCTGGTACCGTCAAGGTATACCGCTTCCCTTTTATTCCAAGAGAGCGCATCTGGGACCTGGGTTCACGTTTTAAAAAAATGGGTGAACGGCTTTCTTTTGCTTTTCACGCCTGGTCTGAATTGCGTAGCCACCCTTACGATATTATTTATGTTCATAAACCCTTCGACCTCCCTCTAGCACTCTATTATCGTTTGAGAAAGGGTGGCAAGGTCGTGTATAGCTCTCATGGAACAGAGTTCTTCAGGGGCTATAAAAAACTGGTTCATGCCTGCGACCTGGTACTGGCCTGCAGCCATTTTAATGCACAACAAGTATATGACTATTGTCAGCTAAGGCCAGAGGTCCTGCATAATGGCGTCAACACCGACCTATTCCGGCCATTAGACCCTGACCCAGGGATCATCAAGCAATATGAGATTGACCCGAATGAATACGTGTTATTCAGTGCAGTCCGCCTGATTGGCTGGAAAGGCATACAATATGCCATCGAGGCCATAGCGAACAGTCATTTTAAAGATCGTATCCGTTATCTAATCGCTGGTGAGGGTGCTTATCGTAAAGAACTGGAACAACTCAGCAAAGACCTCGGCACGGAAGACCGGATAACTTTCACGGGTAGAATTCCCAATGAATCCCTACCCCACTACTACTCCATTGCCACTCTAGCGCTTTACCCTAGTGTTGCGGATGAAACCTTTGGCATATCCATCGCCGAGGCCATGGCCACAGATACTCCAGTTATATCCTGCAGGGTGGGCGGTATTCCCGAGGTTGTTGGAGATGACTCTGTCTTGGTGACACCCAAAAACCCAGAACAAATCACACAGCACATGGATGAAATTCTCACGAATGGGTTTAAGGGACATCCAAGAGAGAGAATCCTTGATAATTTTACATGGGATCAGGTCACGAAAAATTTCCTGGACCTGATTGCCGCCATATCAACAAGAAATACATGATAAAGAAACTTATTAAAAGGCTTTATAAGCTGGGGTTATTAACCCCTTATCAGTCCATAGATAGCCTGAGATATCTGAAAAGGCTAAGTAAAATCCCCCAAAAGCCCTTCCCCTATGTCTCTGATAAAGATCAGGCCCAGTTTCAAATCGATAATCAAATTCTAATCAGAAGCCAGCAAGGTAATATCAGGGCCTTGTTCCTCTGTAACCCAAGGTCTCATATTGATCGCCAGGTCATAAGACAAGGACTCTTCTCCGGCCCTGTATTCAACACCTTAAATTCACATATCAAAAGCCAAAGCACCATCATCGATATAGGCGCCAATGTGGGCACCATCAGTATTGCACTGTCCCTGCTATATCCCGAGGCGGACATCCATGCCTTTGAGCCCAGCTCCATTGCCATAAAGCGTCTCAGGTACAATCTGTCACTCAACCCGATATCTAACCTGACCATTCACAAGCAGGCATTAGGAAATAAACATGAAACCCTGGATTTCCACCATTATGACGATGATTCAGGTGATATCGGGTTATCAACATTTATTCCGCCTAGAAAACCAGTTCGAGAAGAAAATATTATACCTGTGGATGTTACTACACTTGATTCCTATTCAGACAAGTTCATAAAACCAGTCTCAGTCATTAAAATAGACGTACAGGGATTTGAGGCCGAGGTGCTGGAAGGAGCAGATGGTTTAATTAAAAACAATAAGCCTGTCATTATTCTTGAGCATGAAGATATTAATTTTTTAAATAGTGAAGACGCAACTAGATCTAAACAGAGAATAAAATCTTACTTCATTAAACACCGTTATGAGGTGTTTTATATCACTCGATATGATTACAACATGCTACTTCCCGTCAAATGGGACTACCCATTGAATGGAGACCTGCTTGCATTGCCCCTTGGATCACCAGATGAGGCCTCATAGGGATGTTCATTCTGTATCCTTTCCCTGAGCCTTTACCTATCAAAAAGGCACGTGGTGTACAGGTGGTTAATATCACCCAGGCCCTGGCCAGGCAAGGCTGTCGAGTAGACCTGATTCATAGCGGCAATGATTCTAATGCCATTTATTCACATTATGGCCTGAAAACTATGCCCGGCTTCAATCCGGTGACCATATCCAGGTCCATTCAATTTGCCGGACTTAAGATCAACAGTAACAAGATATTCAATTACAAATTATCTCAATATATTAATCGCCTGGATAAGAAACCAGACCTGATTATCGCCCGGCATCTAAAAACTGCCTACTTCCTGCTACGCCATCACCCGGATATACCTCTACTCTACGATGCCCATGAGATATTTACCGAATCGACCACTAATCCTGGCAACAAAAAGAAACTCAAAAAACTGGAGTCTTATACGCTGAATCATGCTACTACCTTAACTGCCATCAGTGAGGCCCTGGCTAAAGATATCAGGCAAAGCTACGATATTAAAAAACCAATCCACATCATTCGAACAGCAACGGTAGTCCCTGCGGCCATGCCCTCCAAGGACTGGGACCACCCTGAACAACATATTATCTATACGGGTAGCCTTTATGGC
>JANTGN010000083.1 GCA_024762895.1 Thiotrichales bacterium | reverse complement strand
ATAGAGCTCGGCACCGGCCGGATTGACGAAGGGATCGGAGTAGTCTTTCTGGTACTGGGCCTGTACAAAACCCCAGACGTGGGCGCGTTTGGCGGTACCCTCTGGCTCGGTACCCTGTAACATCAGCCAGTTGGCGGAAAACGCCTGCTGGGAGGCCATCAACCCCATACCCAGGGCCAGCGCGCTGAGCCCCCTGTTCAACATTCTTTGATTCATTGTATTCCCCTAAAAAGTGGTAGTGCAACGTTCTGACTGCGGCACGGTGGCCGCTAAGTTTTTCTTATATCCATTAAGGTTTGATCAGCATGTATCCTTCATCGACAAGCTCGATGATGCGGACTACGCCTGCCGAAACAACAACCGAATTCGGATTCAGGTCCGGTTTTTTTCCGATATTTTTGCTCATGTTGTTAATGGTATTGCTGCAGGCCGCAAAGCGAACGCCGCTCTCGGCCAGGGCCTGGATACGTCCGGTGTTGGCATTTTCAGCAAATAACAGGCGCAGGCCGGGTCCGAAGGCCACGATCTCGATATCGATCTTATCGGGGCCACCATAGGCCTTGATCAGGTTATTGGCGACATTCAGCACCAGGGTCTGCTTAAAGGGATTGGGGTCGCTGATCTGCAGTACGATGCGCTTGTCAGCAAAGGGCTTGGCATCTCCACTGGCAGCCATCGTTTGTCCAGCGATCAGCATGGACAGGCATAGCAGCGCAAGCACCATCCAGGATTTCAGCTTATGCATTTGTATTCCTCCAAAGTGTAGTATTATGGTCCCCGAAAGGAGGACTCATCATTAACGATTAGAATTAATCGGGTTTTATTCCGTCTTTCTATAAAAAAGTTCTATGTGGAATAAAAATAAACATAGTGCATCTAATTGTTTATAAGGGAGTGATCAGGACAATATGAAATTAATCAGCAAGTTTTGTGGTGGCCTGCAACTGCATCGTCAGATTTCAGAGCACAGGCCAGCACTTTATAGAACAGCACTGGCGTGGACAGGGGATGCCATGCTGGCCGATGACCTGGTGCAGGAGGCACTCACGCTGGCCATGGATAAATCACATCAACTCAAGGATGAAGCCAAGTTGCGGCCCTGGTTATTTACGATTCTGGGTAACTGCTGGCGGCAGTATCTGAGAAAAAAGCGTGAATATCTGGATCTCGATAATGTCGATCTGGTCTGTGATAATTGCCCCGATTCCCAGATGGAACAGGACTCAAAGATACGCAAGGTTCGGGAGGCTGTAGCCGCCCTGCCGATAGCACAGCGCGAAGTGGTATCACTGGTAGACCTGAATGGTTTTAGTTATGCCGAGGTGTCGAGTATCCTTGGTATCCCCGTGGGAACCGTGATGAGTCGCCTCAGCCGTGCACGTAAGAGCCTGCTGGGAATGCTGGAAGTTACCACTAAAGAAGAACAGAAGGTCAAACATTTACGGAGCGTTAAGTAATGAATAATCCAAAGCATGATGATTTTAGAATCCATGCCTTTGTTGATGATCAACTGGATGCAGAGGATCGTGAAGAGTTCATGCGCGATATGGAAGTGGATGTCTCGCTTCGGGATCAGGTCTGCCAGTTACGACATCTGAAATCTACCCTGAGGCATGCCTATGTAGATGAGGATACCGAGGCCAGGCCCAGGCCCTGGTACAAGCGGGTAGGGGTACGCCATGTATTGGCCAATGGAATGGCTGCAGGCCTGGTCCTGATGCTGGGTTTTGTGGCTGGCTGGGCGATGAATCAGTCCGAATCCCCGTTGGATAATGCGATCAGCCTGGAACAGGTACATGCCCAGGCGCTCAAGGTCATATTGCATATTGATGATGCTGACCCGGCAAAATTTAACCAGGTACTGGCCACTGCGGATGACCTGATCGGTAAGTATGAAAGGGCCGGTGTCGAGGTTGAGGTCATTGCCAATGGTGGAGGTCTGGATCATCTGCGTACAGATACTTCTCCGAAGGCCCGTGAAGTCAGTGCCATGATGGAAAAGCATGACAACCTGCATTTCATTGCCTGTACCAAGGCTATTCAGCGCCTGGAAAGACAGGGTGTAGAGGTAATGTTGATTGATCACACGCACCAGGCGCCTTCAGCCGTTGAGCACATTGTGCACCGTCTCCAGCAGGGCTGGCAGTACATCAGGGTTTAAATCAATCCCGGGGCTCAGCCCCCGGGTTGACGCTCAGTATTATTCTTCTATTTTTTCACTGGCATTATCGGTGAAATCTTGCCAACCATTCTCCAAGTACCGACAATCATGCCTTCCTTCAAGGCGGAAGCTCGGTCGTGTCTCAGTCTGGTAAACACCAAGTAAAACTCGAATCCCTGGTCCAGCACATCAATACCCTGATCGACAGACAGGAACTGGTTTCAAATATCGTGGATAAACAGGAAATGCGTCGGCATGACCTGGTGCAGTCTCTCGTGGAGCGGGAGAAGTACTCCGAGTTGCGGCATCTTATAGATCAGCTTCATCCTGCGGATATCGCCTTCGTACTGGAAAATCTGCCACTGGATCGCAGACAACTGGTCTGGAGTCTGGTGGACAAGTCACACTATGGTGCTGTCCTGCTGGAGGTCTCCAATGCGGTGCGCGAGACCCTGCTGGAGGGCATGCAACATGATGAGCTCGTAGTCGCCGCCGATAACATGGATTCGGACGAAATTGCGGATCTGATGACGGGTCTGACTCCGGAGACGGCTCGTGATCTGCTGAGTTCCCTCGGCGAGAATGATCGTGAGCAGGTGAAGTCCGCCCTGTCCTTCCCGGAAGGAACCGTGGGGGCACTGATGGATTTTGATGTCATCCATGTGCCGATTGACGACACCCTGGATCAGATCCTTGGGCGATTAAGGTACCGGCGAGGCCTGCCGGCCGATAGTCGTGTCCTGATGGTGGTTGATAACAAGGGATTTTTCCAGGGGACGCTGGAGCTAGAGGCTCTCCTGATTCATCCGGGGGAAACACCGGTCAGCGAGGTCATGAACCGCGAGCCGATTGTGTTCCACACCAATGATGAGGCCAGGGATGCAGCAACGGCCTTTAAGGGCTATGACCTGATCTCAGCACCCGTAGTGAATGCCCATAACCGATTGATGGGTAGTCTGAATGTGGATGCCGTACTGGATTATATGCAGCAGACTTCTCAGAAAAACCTGCTGGGGCAGGTGGGCCTGCATGAGGAAGAGAGTGATTTATTCAGCCCCATCTGGCAGGCCGCTAAACATCGCTGGCCCTGGCTGACCCTCAATCTGCTGGTTGCCTTTATTGCCGCCCTGATTATTGGTCAATTTGAGGCCACCATCGCCGCGGTAGTTGCCCTGGCCGCCCTGATGCCGATTACCGCGAACGTCGGGGGTAATGCCGGTAACCAGTCACTGGCCCTGGTGATCAGGGGGTTGTCCACCAAACAGCTCAATCGGTCCAACATGATGCTGCTGGCTCGCAAGGAGATGTCTATTGGTGTGGTGAATGGGTTGATCTGGGGTGGCGTGATGGGGGTGGCTGCCCTGGTTCTTTATGGGGATCTGAGGCTGGCCCTGGTCATGCAGGTGGCGATGATCGTGACCCTGTTTGTGGCAGGCCTGACAGGGGTCCTGGTGCCCGTCACACTGAAACGGCTGGGCCTGGACCCCATTCTCGGAAGTAGCATATTGATTACCGGTATTACCGATACCATGGGTTTCTTTATCTTTCTGGGCTTTGCCGCCCTGGTCTACGCGACAGTCTGATGGGGCCTGGCCTGATTACCAGCGGAACTTGTCCCAGTTTTCAGGATTGGCCCAGAAACGACTGTTTAGCCAGTCCGGGGTGTCTTTATAGTCAAAGAGATCGTGATAAAAGATACCTGGCTGGGACTCCAGGGCCTTGAGTCCCAGGCTGATCAGATCCGCGTGTTGCACTGTATGGCTGTCGTCCGGATGTTGTGGGAACAGGACCACCAGTCTCCTGGCGTGAAGGTCCCGCAGGCGGCTGAGGGTCTGGATGGCCCGGTCTCTGGGTAGTTTTAGCAGTTCCTCTTCAATCACCACCAGATCCCAGTGTCCCTCCAGTGATTCAGGTGCACCGAGCTGAGACGCACATCGGTATTCAATATGATTATCGTGTTGTTTAAGTCCTTTCGGATATTCTGAGCTTATCCAGAGTACGGACTCAAAGGCATGCTGCTTAAAAAGTCGTTGCAGGTCTATACCTGGCATTGGGAAGGGTTCCGCCTGAGCTAAAGTGTAGTAGGATTAAACAACTTAATTGGTTTCGCAAGTGCGAGGAGTAAGGTTGGTGAAGCATTTTCTGCATGCAGGTCTTGGTTTGTGTCTGATGGCCGTGTTGGTTATGCCGCTGTGGGCTGCTGAAGAAGGGGATGAAGAGGTTGCCAGGGATCCTTCTTATGTCAAACTGAGCCCTGCCTTTGTCGTTAATCTCAAGCGGGGTACCGGTGCCAAGTTCCTTCAGGTGAAGGCCGAGGTGCTGGTAAACTCCAAGGAGGCCGCCGAGGAAGTGAAGCTTCATATGCCGGCCGTGCGTCATACCCTGATCATGCAGCTCAGTAATCAGGACGGACGCGCCATACGTAGTATAGAAACGCGTGAACAACTGCGAAAGGACTCCGAGGCTGCAGTAAAAAAGGTGCTTGAAGAGATGACTGGAGAACCTGTCATCGAGGGGCTGTTCTTTACCAATTACGTGGTGCAGTGATCAGGGCGTAAATCGTTCAATTTTGCCATTATTGACCCTCAGGGCGCTTTTACCTGCCAGGATATCGAGCAGGCTGTTTCCCGCGAGTTGCAGACGCCAGCCCTTCATCAGGTTCAGGTCGCGCTCGCCCAGGATCAGTTGCTCCACCTCTTTTCGGGTGGCAATGGCCTGGACACTGATGGAGGCCTCCAGGCCACTTAGGCGCAGACTGGCCATCAACAGGTCGGCAATGGTGTCCTGCTCTTCGCTGAGCCGGATCCTTCTGGGTAGTTCCGGCCATACTGCTCTGGGCTTTTTCATGGCCTCCTGAATCACCTGAAGGATCTCCTCGCCACTATTTCGAATCTGGCCTGGTTCAAGACCCCGAATACGGGACAGGTCTTCGAGCTTTTTTGGCCCGCGCCGTGCCAGCTCCAGCAGGACTTCATCCTTGAGTACCCAGCGTTTGGGTCGATTCGAGCTCATGGCCTTATGCTCACGCCAACTGGCCAGTTCCTTGAGGACCATGAGTTGCTGGGGTTTTAGTCGCTGGTTCCCTTTGACCCTTTTCCAGGCCTCCTCGGGTGCCGGTTTATAGCGTTCCGTGCTAGTGAGGTTTTTGAAGTCTTCATCCAGCCAGTGCAGACGATCATGATCGATCAGCCATTGACGTTCCTGCTGATAGATGTCGCGTAGGTAACGAACATCATCCGCCGCATAACGTATCTGCTCGGCCTCCAGCGGACGCTGTGACCAGTCTGTGCGGCTATGGGACTTGTCCAGCGAGACCTGAAGCATGTCCTCGACCAGTCGCCCATAACCTACCTGATCACCAAGCCCCATCAATGAGGCGGCTACCTGGGTATCGAACAGGGGTGCCGGTAGTTTTTTATCCAGGTAATAAAAGATCTCCATGTCCTGAGAGGCGGCGTGTATGACCTTGATGATATTGGGGTCATGCAGTAGCTTTGAGAGCGGAGACAGGTCCTCGATGCTAAGCGGATCAATGCAGGCGACGACATCCGGCGTGCCGACCTGAATCAGGCACAGGCGCGGGTAATAGGTCTTTTCTCGAATAAATTCGGTGTCCAGGCAGAACCAGTCCACATGGGCAAGCTGTTCGCAGAGTTCGCTCAGGGCCTCGGGGGTATCGATATACAGGTCTTCGCTCATGTACGGGCTACTTATCCTGGGTCTTGTTAAAGGCCTCGAGCTGCTCGGGCGTGGCCTCTTTCTGATATTTTGTCTTCCATTCGTCATATGGCATGCCGTAGATGATCTCGCGAGTCTCATCCAGGCTGAGTTCTATGCCTCGCTCCTCGGCGGCTTCCTTGTACCACTTACTGAAACAGTTACGGCAAAAGCCGGCCAGGATCATCAGATCGATATTCTGGACATCGGTACGGTCACGCAGGTGGTCCAGCAAGCGGTTGAATACGGTGGCTTCGATTTCATTACGTGTCGTGTCTTCCATTGGATTCCCTCGGCAAAGAGGTGCACTATGTCGCCTGAGCGCTTGGGATTCAAGGTGGAAAACGTATGGAATTTTTCAGACTCACGTTTAACCGAGGTCAGACCCTGCTCAGGCAGGGACGACTGGTGCTGGCTGCAGGCCTCTCTTTGACATTGTCCGCCTGTTCGAATCTCCCCCTGCATGACTGGCAGTCACCCTATGGGCAGGAACATCCGCTGGCCGGTACCGTCTGGTCGATGCCGGGGGGGCAGAGACTGAATATCTATCTGGAAGAGCTACAGTACAGCGAATTTCATGCCCCCTGGTTGTTGATCGGAGAGGTGCACGACAACCCGGATCACCATCGTATTCAAAGGCAACTGATCGAGTCCCAGATTCGGGCAGGGCACTACCCGGCCCTGGTCTTTGAGCAGTTTGATCAGGGCCAGCAGCCTCTCTTAGACGAGTATCTGCGTAAGGACCTGTCTACCCTGGAGGCCAGGAGCGAGTTTGAGGCGCGTGGATGGGACTGGAGTTATTACCGGCCGCTATTAGAGCTGGCGGTGACCTACCGATTGCGGGTCTACGCCGGCAATCTGAGTCGTCAGCAACTTAAAGAGATGCGTACAGCGACGCCTCCCGACTCCCTGTCCCGGTGGCTGGAGCAACCCCTGGCCCCGGAGGCCCAGAGGACCCTGGAGGACGATCTGCTCACTTCTCACTGCAATATGATAGATGAGCAAACGGTCAAGCTGCTGGTTAGAGGACAACGCCTGCGGGATGCCGGGCTGGCACAGACCCTGGTCCAGGCCGGGCAACCGGCGGTATTGATTGCGGGAAACGGCCATGTGCGCAGGGACTATGGAGTGGGTGGCCTGCTGGAGCAAAGGCAGTGGCGTTCGGTGCTGAGTATAGGCCTGATCGAGGTGCTACCCGGCAAAGAGCGGCTCGAAGATTATGAAGGTCTCTATAACATGGATGACCGGGTGTTTGATATCGTGATTTTTACCCCCAGGGCACGTGATGAGGACCCTTGTGTCACCTTTAAGAAACAGCTGCAGGAAATGGGGGAAAAGCCCTGATCTTAGTGCCTCATGGCCTGTTAAAATAGGAACCAGCGTGGCAAAACTCGGGAAATTGGTATGAATGAAACAATGATTGGGCTGAGTCGCAAGGTCCTGATGCGCTTACTGGTGGCCATCCTGGTACTCGTGGCGATCCTGGTGCTGAATATTAAATATGTCCAGGATCTGTACTTTCAGGGGCAACTGACCGTTGTTGGGTGGATTATCAATGGCACGATCCTGTTACTGTTCGTGGTTGGCCTGGCCAGGATTGCCCAGTTATTGTTCCGATATGCCAGGGAAGAGTCGGCATTACGCAAACTGATTACGCATGTGGAAGACGGTTATCTGGATGTCCTCAAGGGCATCAATAACCAGAGTCTCATTGCTCAACGTTATGAGCTGATGCACCGGCTGCACGAGCAGCATGCCTCCATCAATCATGCGGCGCTGGCGTCGACCCTGATGGCGCGGGAGAGTACCCGCCTGTCCTTTCCACGGTTCGTCAATGGCATCCTGATCCTGGTCGGGGTGCTGGGTACGATTATTTCCTTATCCATTGCCCTGCTGGGCGCTTCGCATCTGATGGATGTGAGCCAGGGTATCGGTGGTGACATGGGGCTGGTCATTCATGGAATGTCCACGGCCATGTCGACCACGATTACCGCGATCGTGAGTTTTCTATTCTACGGCTATTTTTATCTCAAGTTGACTGATGTTCAGACCCATTTTCTGAGTAACCTGGAACAGGCCACGACGCTTTACCTCCTGCCGCGGTTCTCTGGCAGTGAAGAAAGCATGCTGTCGGATATTCGCGGGCTCGTCAGCAGCCTGCATGAGGCTGCACGTCAGATGGAACATTCGCAGACCCACTATGCCGAGGCAGGGAGTCAGTTACGAGATATCATCGCCCGCCTGGGGGCCGATATGAATGCCATGGGGCAGGATGTAGATGAGATCAAATCGATTCTGCGTGAAGGTTTCCGGTTGCCGGCCAGGGATGGCGAGTAATGGAACAGGGCTTTGTTGACCTGAGGCAGAATAACGACGTCGGTTCTTCGGGCGAGCATTTCTGGCCGTCCTTTACCGATATCATGACGGTGATTGTCATGATCTTTATGTTAGCCAGTGTAGTACTGGTGATCCGTAACTGGGAGTTACTCGAGAACCTCAGGCAGAGTATGGAAGCTGAGCGTGCGATTACCGAGGATCTGCGTTTCAAAAGTGAAGAGAATGCCACCCTGGAGGAACAACTGGCCCAGGCCCAGTATCAGTTATCCATGTTGCGCATGCAGCTGATGCAGGCCCAGGAAACCGCGGTTCAGCAGGGACAGCTGATGCAGCAACTCAAAACAGAAAAACGCCAGACCGAAGAAGCACTCAAGGCAGCGAATGAGCGGGTACTGATGCAGGAGGACCAGATCAAACGCAGCAGTGATTTGCTCGCGTCGCTGCAACAGCAGGTACAGACTCAATCCTTAGAACTGACCGGGCTACAGCACAAGATGAGTGATCTGGAGACGGAAAATCGTCGCCAGTCCGATCGTATCAATAGCCTGCTGGAGGCGGATACCAATAATCAGCAGCGCATACTGGTGATGAAGGACGAGTATGACAGCCTGAAGGTGAAATACGATAAGCTGGTTAAACCGGCCCGTACGCCCAAGGGCAAGTATGTTGTAGAGGTGCGTTACCGTAAGCAGGGAGGAAAATATAAGATCCAGTTTAAGGAGAGAGAAGATCAGCCCCTCAAGACCCTGACGCGCCAGGAACTGGATAGGGTGTTATCTAAGCTCAAGGCCGATCATCCAAAGCAGTTGTATATCAAGATCATTATTCCGGCGGATAGTGGATTATCCTACGCCGAGGCCTGGAAGTTTATGAAATCCACCCTGGAACAATATGATTACTATTATCAGGAATAAGCACCGAGTAGCTGTTTGATGGCCTGGATCTCGGCTTCGGCCTCGACAATAGCCTGGGGTTGCAGGTTGTCATCCAGTTCACCCAGATTCAGTTTTTTCCAGGCCGGTACAGAATCCGGGGTGGGTAAGGCGGGGTCACTTCCATAAATGAGCTGTGCCATCAGGACGGTATCGGCTATATCGGCCTGGGGCGATGGGTCACGCATCCAGTTTCGACTTTCCTCGATAATCATCCCGCAATGACTGTCCAGTCCCCATTGCGTGACGACCAGTACACCCACCAGTGAATGTAGTTTATCCAGCACCCGCTCCAGTTCATCTTCAGTCGTGAACTCGATCCCTTCACTTGCAATATAAGTGAGCAGGGGCAGGACGCCGATCTGATGCATCAGGCCAGCCAGCATGGCCTGTTCTGCATTCAGGTGACCTTCATGCCGGGCAATGACATAACTGAGGGCGGAGATATGAACGCTTCTATCCCATAGACAATGCATACGCTTTTTAACCAGTGCATTCCGGCTATGGAAGATATTTTTTATCGCCAGGCTTATGGCCAGATCCCGTGTTGCCTGCAGGCCTATCCTGACGATGGCATCGCGTATACCACCGATGTTTTTATTGCCACGATAGAGTGGGCTATTGGCCGCCTGGATGATACCGCCAGCTATGACCGGGTCCAGTTGCACCAGGCGCCCTATGTGTTCCGCGCTGATGCCGGGGTCATCCATCGCCTTGCGGATAGAGAGGGCAACCTCCGGCATGGTCGGTAGTTGTAAGCTTTCCTGGATGTAGGCCTGGTACATGGCCTGAAACAGGGCACCCTCGTCGGCGGTGACCTGGACATCGTGAATCTCGATGCCTGCATCGTCCTGTTCCCTGAGCAGTAATTCGTAAAACTGGCGATCAATCTTCAGAATCCTGCTCTCAGATTGAGTGACGGCGACCTCGGAGAGTGACTGCCCCGAAAAGATGGGGCGCAGGCTACGTGATGAGGGCACGTTGATGGTCTCGGCCCCGGAGGCATTGGCCACCTTGAGACTGCCTTCCAGTAAATACAGCATCCAGTTGTGCTCGGTATGCGAGGAAAGCCGCTGGCGCTTGCCGATGCTGATCACACGTGCCCGTTGTAGCAGTCTACGTTCCAGGTTGTTGGGCAGGCCCTTGATCGGAGTCAGTTGACCCAGTAGTGACTCAAAAGTGGCAGATTCGGTACTAGTCATTTCGATAGGCACATGAATTAAGTAGAACCAGAATAACTACAGCTACCTGGCCAGGCAATCATGATCCGGGCTTAGTTCCGCTTTTGCCAGGTAGGACTGGAACTGTCATCAATCAGTCCATGTTTCAATAACCAGTTACGGGCATCTTCGGCATCCTGAGTAAACCAGGACCGCGTTGAGCCCAGCCTGAAGCTATAGCCCCAGCTATCCATGTCCTGCATCAGTTTGTCCGAACCCACCGAAGGCA
>JANTGN010000082.1 GCA_024762895.1 Thiotrichales bacterium | reverse complement strand
GATGAGCGTTGGCCGCTGGCGGTGCGTGAGGAGATCAAGTCCGCACCTGTCGATATCAGTAGCACTCTATCTGAGCTCGAGCTGACCCTGGGTGACATCCTGAATCTGAATGCCGGTGACATTATCCCCATGGATATTCCAGAGAAGGTCCAGCTCTGTGCCGAGGGTGTTCCGGTTTATGAGGGCGTTTTTGGTGTTTCTAATGGCAATAATGCCATCAAGATCACCAATCCCGTAGAAAGAATTGAGGCGGTACAACCACAGCTGCCTGAAGGAGATAAAGATGAGTGATGAAGATAAGGGCAAGAGTGAACAGGAGCTGGCCGATGAGTGGGCCGCTGCCATGGAAGATCAGGGCGTCTCTGTTGAAGAAGACTCTGATGAGGCGCCTGCAGCCGAGGCTGCTGACACACAAAAGGCCTCCTTCGATGAATTAAAGGACGAGGGGCATGCCGTTCGTGGCGGTGAAGATGTGAACCTGGACGTGATCATGGATATCCCTGTTTCTGTTTCCATGGAAATCGGCCGTACCCGTATGCCGATTCGCAATCTCCTGCAGCTCAACCAGGGCTCTGTTGTTGAACTGGACCGACTCGCCGGGGAACCCATGGATGTGCTGGTCAACGGTACCCTGATTGCCCATGGTGAGGTCGTCGTGGTGAATGAAAAATTTGGAGTTCGCCTGACCGATATCATCAGCCAGGCTGAGCGCGTCAAGAGGCTTAAATAGGCCCATGCGCAACCTTTCCTGCCTTTGCTTTGTACTCCTCAGTTATATGACCCTGGCAGTGCCTGCATGGGCTGAATCGGTAGAGACTGCGGAAAAGACTGCCGGTCTCAGTGGTGTTTCCGGCTCCGCCTATCTGTTGCAGGTGATCCTGGCCCTGATGGTGGTACTGCTGGGGATTGTGGCCCTGGCCTGGTTTATGAAACGCATGACCGGTATTCAACACTCGGCAGGCGGCAATCTACAGGTGCTGGAAGGACTGACCATCGGCCCCCGCGAACGCATCGTACTGATCCAGGCCGGAAAGGAACAACTGTTGCTGGGTATCGCGCCCGGACGGGTACAGACCCTGCATGTGCTCGAGGAGCCGGTCGAGGTCAGTCAAACCAGCTCGGTTGTGGCACCTTTTGCCCAACGCCTGAACGAGGCCCTGAAGCGGAGGCAGCCCTCATGAAGCGTCTCTCGCTCATGGCCATGTTATTACTGCTGCCTCTGGGTGAGGCACTGGCCCAGCCCGGACTGAATATTGTCACGGCGGCGCCGACCGCGGGTGGTGGCCAGGAATACACTGTCAGTCTGCAGATCCTGTTACTCATGACGCTGATGAGTCTGTTGCCTTCCATGCTCATCATGCTGACCTCGTTTACCCGTATCATTATCGTACTGGCCTTATTGCGCCAGGCCCTGGGTACCGCGCAGACGCCTTCTACACAGATCCTGATTGGACTGAGCTTTTTCCTGACCCTGTTCGTGATGGCACCGGTCTTTACCCAGGTCTATCAGGAAGCGGTCAAGCCCTATGTGGATGAGCAGATCAGTGGTGAAGAGGCCTGGAATAAGGCCGAAAAGCCCTTTCGTGGCTTCATGCTGGAACAAACTCGTGAAAACGACCTGGAGATGTTTGCACGCATGGCTGGTTACGAGGAGCTGGACTCACCCGAGAGCGTACCCTTTACCGCCCTGATCCCAGCCTTTGTGACCAGCGAACTGAAGACCGCCTTCCAGATTGGTTTTCTGGTCATGATCCCGTTCCTGATTATTGATCTGGTGGTGGCCAGTATCCTGATGTCCATGGGGATGGTGATGCTGTCACCCCTGATCATCTCGCTTCCTTTCAAGATTATGTTGTTTGTACTCGTCGATGGCTGGGGCCTGATTATGGGCACCCTGGCGACGAGCTTTATGGTGTAGGAGCCTAGCGAAATGACGCCACAGGAAGTACTGGATATCGGAAGCGAGGCCATGAAGGTGACCATCTATCTGGCCGCTCCCCTGTTGCTGACCGCACTGATTGTTGGCCTGCTGATCGGTATGATTCAGGCCGCTACCCAGATCCAGGAAATGACCCTGAGCTTCATCCCCAAGCTGATTGGTATGGCCCTGGCACTACTGATTACCGGGACCTGGATGTTGCAGCTGATTATGGAATTCACCATACGCCTGTTTGAGAACATACCCACCATGCTGGGTGGTTAGCGGTATGACCTTCACGCTGTCAGAAATCTCGGTCTGGGTCAGCGGCATCATGTGGCCCATGATGCGTATTGGTGCCATGTTCATGGTCGCCCCTATTTTTGGTGCTCGCGCCGTTCCCGTCAGGGTGCGTGTGCTGATGGGCTTTGTGCTGGCCTGGCTGGTCTCTCTGATCCTGCCACGTCCGCCCGAGGTGGATCTCCTGAGTCTGGATGCCCTGTTGATCAGTGTCCATGAGGTCATCATTGGCCTGGCCATGGGCTTTGTCCTGCAGATGGTCTTTGGCATCCTGGCCATGGCGGGTGAATACATCTCCTTTGGTATGGGCCTGGGTTTTGCCACCATGAATGATCCTCAGAATGGTATCCAGGTTCCTGTTGTCGGTCAGTATTTCATCGTGCTGGCCACGCTGATTTTTCTTTCCCTGAATGGTCATCTCATCCTGATCGAGGTTCTCGTAGAGAGTTTTCGCACCCTGCCCATAGGGGGAGGCGGACTTGAGAATGAGGGGCTTTGGGGCATGGTTTTATGGGGCACCCAGATGTTTGAGGGAGCCCTGCTGGTTTCCCTGCCAGTGGTGGCCTCGTTGCTACTGGTGAATGTCTCATTCGGCATCATTACCCGTTCGGCACCGCAGCTGAACATTTTTGCCGTGGGCTTTCCGCTGACCCTGATGATCGGCTTTACCCTGATCATGTTGAGCATGCCGACATTGGGTCCATTGTTTGAAAACATCATGCTGAATGGCTTTGAACTGATGCAGGGGGTCCTGGGTTAGCGATGGCTGAGGAAAAGGCACAGGAACGCACAGAAGAGCCGACACCCAAACGGCTTCGAGAGGCGAAAGAAAAGGGCCAGGTTGCCCGCTCCCGAGAGCTGAATACAGTCATGGTCCTTCTTGCTGGTGCCTTTGGTGGTGTCATGCTGGGGCAGAATATGATCGGTAGTCTGGAGCGCCTGATGGTGGATGGCCTGGCCTTTGAACGAGCTACGGCCTTCGATAGTTATCTGTTACCCGGCATCCTGATGCAATTTATGCTCGATGCCCTGTGGCTGATTACGCCTCTGATTCTTCTATTGCTGGTGGCTGCATTCGTGGGTCCCCTGAGCCTGGGTGGCTGGTCATTTTCCGGTGAGTCGATCAAATTCAAGCCTGAAAAACTCGATCCCATCAAGGGCCTGGGCCGTGTCTTTTCACTGAAGGGTTTAATGGAATTACTCAAGACCCTGGCCAAGTTCATCGTCGTGACGACTGCGGCGGGCCTTCTTCTGTGGATTGATTCCGGTGAGTTGTTACAGCTGGGTAGCGCCTCGATAAAACCGGCGCTGGCAGCCACGGGTGAGCTGATCATGTGGGGCTTCCTGTTTCTAACAGCTGTTCTGGTATTGATCGCCGCGGTTGATGTCCCGTTCCAGGTCTGGGATCACACCCGCCAGTTGCGCATGACCCGCCAGGAAGTGAAAGACGAGATGAAGGAGACCGAGGGTAATCCCGAGGTCAAGGCCAAGACGCGTAGTCTGCAACGTGAAATGGCCCGCCAGCGCATGATGACCGAGGTGCCCAAGGCCGATGTGATCATTACCAACCCGACGCATTTTGCCGTGGCCCTGCGTTACGATCCTGAGCGGGGTGGGGCGCCGCGCATGGTGGCCAAGGGCGCGGACCTGGTGGCCGGAGAGATTCGTAAGATAGCGCTCGAAGCCAATGTGCCGCTGTATGAGGCACCACCCCTGGCGCGTGCCATTTATTACAACACCCGCATTAATGACGAAATCCCCGCCGCTTTGTATGTAGCGGTTGCGCAGGTGCTGGCCTATATCTTCCAGCTCCGTGAATTCCGCAAGGGGGGCGCCTATCCACAGGCACCTGCCGACCTGCAGGTACCCGAAGAAATGACCCATCCACGTGCTGCTAAAGGGCCGAGGTAAGAACATGGATCCACAAGTACTACAACGAATCATCTCCCGTATCGGTGAATCTGGCCTGGGTGCTCCCCTGATACTCGCAGCAATGCTGTCCATGATGGTATTGCCCCTGCCGGCCTGGGCACTGGATATCCTGTTTACCTTCAATATCGCCCTGGCCATGGTGATCCTGCTGGTGACGGTCTATGCCCGACGTCCACTGGACTTCTCGGTATTCCCTACTGTTTTGCTAATTGCCACACTGATGCGTCTGGCCCTGAACGTGGCATCCACCCGTGTGGTCCTGCTGGAAGGTCATACGGGCACCGCGGCGGCCGGTAAGGTCATTCAGTCCTTTGGTGAGTTCGTGGTCGGTGGTAACTATGCCGTGGGACTGGTGGTCTTCGGTATACTCGTGATCATCAACTTTATCGTGGTGACCAAGGGGGCGGGACGAGTTTCGGAAGTCAGTGCCCGATTCACCCTGGATGCGATGCCGGGCAAGCAGATGGCGATCGATGCCGATCTGAACTCCGGAGTCATTACTCAGGAGGAGGCGCGCAAGCGCCGTGAGGAGATCTCGAGTGAAGCCGATTTCTATGGCTCTATGGATGGTGCCAGCAAGTTTGTACGCGGAGATGCGATTGCCGGCATCCTGATCCTGTTCATCAACGTGCTCGGTGGCCTGACCATTGGTATGGTCCAGCATGATCTGAGCCTGGAGGCCGCGGCGCATAACTATACCCTGCTCACCATCGGTGATGGTCTGGTGGCCCAGATACCTTCACTGGTACTGTCTACGGCAACGGCCATTATCATCACCCGTGTCTCTAATGATCAGGATATGGGTGGGCAGATCCTGAGTCAGCTGTTCCAGAATCCCAAGGTCCTGTACATCACGGCCCTGATTATCGGTTCACTGGGCCTGGTTCCCGGCATGCCCAACCTGGTCTTCCTGTCTCTCGCCGCACTGGCGGGTGGGGCGGGGTATCTGATCGAGAAAGAGCGCAAGGTGGTCGAGCAAAGGCTTGCGGCCGAGGCGGTGGAAGAGGCCCCGGTTGAGACCCCCGAGGCCAAGGAACTGGGTTGGGATGATGTGGGTAACGTCGATATGATCGGTCTGGAGGTGGGCTATCGCCTGATTCCTCTGGTAGACAAGGCACAGGGTGGTCAGTTAATGGCCAGAATCAAGGGTGTACGCCGTAAATTATCCCAGGAGCTGGGTTTCCTGATCCAGCCCGTGCACATCCGTGACAACCTGGATCTGAATCCTAATGCCTATCGCATCACCCTGATGGGTGTTCCCATCGGCGAGGGTGAGGTGTATCCCGATAAGGAACTGGCCATTAATCCGGGTAAGGTCTTTGGCGAACTCGATGGTATCAAGACCAAGGATCCCAGTTTTGGGCTGGATGCGGTCTGGATCGATCCTTCGCAGAGGGATCAGGCCCAGACCCTGGGTTATACCGCCGTCGATGCCTCGACCGTGGTGGCTACACACCTGAGCCAGGTTCTGCAGGAACATGCCTACGAGCTCCTCGGTCATGATGAGGTGCAGCACCTACTGGATAACCTGGCCGTACAGTCACCCAAACTGGTTGAAAACCTGGTTCCCAAGATGCTGTCCCTGGGAACCGTTCTCAAGGTCATGCAGAACCTGCTGCGGGAAGGTATTCCCATTCGTGATGTTCGTACCATCGCCGAATCCCTGGCGGAGCAGGCGGGAAAGAGTCAGGATCCCGGCATCTTGACGGGTAATGTTCGCGAGGCACTGTCTCGATCAATTGTACAGAAAATCAATGGCTTGGCGAATGATCTTCCGCTTATTGCGATGGATCCAGGACTGGAACAGATATTGCAACAGTCCGTACAGGGCGGAGAATCCGGCGGTTTTGGACTCGAGCCCGGGCTTGCTGAACGCCTGCAACAGTCCATCACGGATGTAGCGCATCAGCAGGAGATGTCCGGAGAACCGGCCATCCTGGTAACCACCCCTGAGATCAGGCCCTGGTTGTCACGCTGGCTGCGTTCTGTGGTGAAGGGACTGCATGTTTTGTCCTACAACGAGATCCCTGACAACAAACAGGTAAGGGTCGTAGCCACCGTAGGTAGCACTGAACCCCAGCCAGCCTGAGGATGAGTAAGGTAGATAACGATGAAGATCAAACGATTTTTTGCTCCAGACATGCGCACGGCCATTCGACAGGTCAGTGAAGAGCAGGGACCCGATGCCGTCATCCTGTCAACACGTAAGGTGGAAGGGGGGATTGAGATCGTCTCGGCCATGGATTATGACCAGAGTCTGATTGAAGGTGGACTGAGCAGTCTCGGTGAGGCTCACAAGTCCTCGCGGGCACCGCAGTACGACGAGCCTGATCCTTCACCTGAGGCAGACTGGGATGAGACACCGGTGGCCGCAGAGACGGTATCACCACAAATCGAGTGGTCCCAGGAGCCCGCATTACTCGAGATGCGGCAGGAGCTGAATACCCTGCGTGACCTGATGCAACATCAAACCGAACAACTGGTGGGCAAACAGTTCGCCCAGCGTGAACCGGTTCGCCATCATATCCTCAAACGACTTCGCCGCTATGGAGTATCCAGCCGAGTGGCCTCCTCCATCGCCAGGGGGCTACGCAATACCCAAAATACCGAGGAGGCCTGGCGCAATGCCCTCTACGAGCTGGCCAGCCAGATTAATGTTACGGATGACGACATAGTCAGTAAGGGAGGGATTGTAGCCCTGGTCGGTAGCACCGGGGTGGGTAAAACCACGACCATCGCTAAACTGGCCGCACGGTTCTGTATGCGGCATAGCAAAGAACAGCTGGCCCTCATTACCACCGATAATTTCCGGGTAGGGGCGGAAAAACAGCTCAGTATCTATGGCCAGATACTGGGTGTCCCGGTCCATCATGCTTCCAATAGCCAGGAGTTGGTCCGTTTGCTCAAGGGCATGCAGGACAAAAAACTGGTATTGATCGATACCGCGGGTATGAGTCAGAAAGATCGTAGACTCAGGATGCTTTCAGACTCTCTGGCCAGGCTGAAAAGAATTCGTGTCTATCTGGTGGCGGCTGCCAATACCCAGGGTCGCGCTGTCGAGGAACTCCTGCATCATTATGGTCGGGATCATCTGCATGGCTGTATCCTCACCAAGCTGGATGAAACAGCCAGTCTGGGTGAGTCCCTGTCCGTCCTCATGGAGCAGGGACTACCCCTCTCTTACCTGAGTGATGGCCAGAATGTGCCCGAGGATCTCAAACCTGCGAGGGTCTCCACCATGGTCGCCCAGCTGGTCGCCAGTGCTAAACAGGACGAACCGGTTACGCTGAAGACGCGACATGATAATCTAGACTCCTTCATGAACCATCCCGCTAGTGGATACGAAGCCCTGGGTGCATAAATAATTGAATAAACAGGCCGCTGGACTTAAAAAAATGATGAATCCTCAGCCAATCCGAGTCATTGCCGTTGCCAGCGGTAAGGGTGGTGTCGGCAAGACGAATGTCTCGGTTAATCTGGGGGTGACCCTGGCGCGTCAGGGCAAGGAGGTCCTGCTGATGGATGCAGACCTGGGGCTGGCCAATGTCGATGTCATGCTGGGGTTGCAGCCCAAGCTCAACCTGTCTCATCTGTTTGAGGGCGAGCATAGTCTCGAAGAAATCATTGTTGAAGGCCCGGAAGGCCTGAAGATCATCCCGGCCTCGTCCGGGGTCTCCCGTATGGCGGATCTGCAACCCGTCGAGCATGCCGGCCTGATCCAGGCCTTTAGCGAACTGAGTCTGCCCCTGGACGTATTACTGGTGGATACGGCGGCCGGGGTCTCCGATAGTGTGATTAGTTTCATCAAGGCCTCCCAGGAGGTCATTATTGTGGTCTGCGATGAGCCCGCCTCCATTACCGATGCCTACGCCCTGATCAAGGTCCTGAACAAGGAGCATGGCCTGACCCGTTTTCAGATCCTGGCTAATATGGCACATAGTCCGGAAGAAGGCCGAGAACTGTACAAAAAGATCTCCGCTGTCTGTGACCGTTTTCTTGATGTCACCCTGGCCTTTATTGGCATGGTTCCCTATGACCAGTATCTACGTAAGGCCGTTAAAAAACAGCAGCCCGTGGTACAGGCCTTTCCCAGTTCCGAAGCGGCCAAGGCCTTTGACAAGATTGGCAAGGCGATTGATAAATTGCCTCAACCCAGGGGGGCCACGGGGAACCTGGAGTTTTTCGTAGAACGTTTGATCCAATATTCTTCGGCCTGATGTGGCGCAGGTAATGCTTAGAGTGAAGTATTGATGTATACAGCAGCGCAAAAAGAAGAACGTGAACGCCTTGTTCATGAACACGCGGGACTGGTCAAGCGTATTGCCTATCATCTGATCTCCAGGCTGCCGCCGAGTGTGCAGGTCGAGGACCTCATTCAGGCGGGGACGGTCGGTCTGCTGGAGGCCGCTAAGAAATATGATGCCGCCCAGGGGGCAAGTTTCGACACCTATGCAGGGATTCGCGTGCGTGGCGCCATGCTGGATGAGATTCGCCGCTCAGACTGGGCGCCACGTTCCGTGCATAAGAATGCGCGTCAGGTCACCGAGGCTATACGTGATGTGGAAAATCGTGTGGGTCGCTCGGCAAAGGACGCTGAAGTCGCTGAAAATATGGGACTGAGTCTGGAGGAATACCATCAGGTAGTCAGGGACTCTACGTCCTATCAGGTCTTTAGTTTTGAAGATGTTCTGTCGGAAGGGGATGAAAAGACTTTCTGGCATGGTAAAAGTTCCGGTCCGCTCGATGGGTTTACCCGTGACGAGTTTAAGTCCGCCCTGGCCCAGGGCATTGCCGGACTCCCCGAAAAGGAGTCACTGGTCCTCTCACTTTATTATGACGAGGAACTCAACCTCAAAGAGATTGGCGAGGTGCTGGCCGTCAGTGAGTCCCGAGTGAGTCAGATCCACAGCCAGGCCCTGGCCAGGTTGAAGGCCAGGCTCGCCGAGTGGATTGATTTGAATAAAGAAGGCCGGTCCTGAGCAGAATACGGACTATGGTTCAACGCCAGATCACTCTGGGCGTGTTATAAGTGTTTTTTTGTTTATGTCAGTGCATCACACTGTTGTTTTTAGGAGGTAGTTTTGGACAAGAATATGAAAATCCTTGTTGTGGATGATTTTTCCACTATGAGGCGAATCATCAAGAATCTGCTGCGTGATCTTGGATTCACCAATATCAGCGAGGCAGATGATGGAAGCACAGCACTACCTATGTTGCAGTCCGGTGATTTCGATTTTCTTGTTACTGACTGGAACATGCCCATCATGACAGGTATAGACCTGCTTAAGGCAGTACGTGCCGATGAGCGTTTAGCGGCCATGCCGGTACTGCTGGTGACGGCTGAGGCCAAGAAGGATCAGATCGTCGAGGCAGCCCAGGCCGGTGTCAATGGTTATGTAGTCAAACCCTTTACTGCAGAGACCCTCAAAGAAAAAATCGAGAAAATCTTTGAAAGAATCGATTCCTGACAGGGGAGCTGTGTAATGTCTGATAACAAGATAAAGGCGGGTATTACCAAAGCCATGGCCCAGGACATGCTCGATGCCCTGGAGGCCGAAGATTCGGATCGTGTCGATACTATCCTGGAGCAGATGACTGCGGCGGGTGAGTCGGAGCTGTTCCAGGAACTGGGAAAGCTGACGCGAGACCTTCATGACTCACTGGCCGGCTTCCAGCTGGACTCGAGAATTGCCGACCTGGCGGAAAATGATATCCCGGATGCTAAAGAAAGATTGAATTATGTCGTTACTATGACTGAGCAGGCGGCTCATCGCACCCTCAGCGCGGTCGAAGAGAGCCTGCCCGTTACGGAAAGCCTGGAGACCCAGCTGAGTATGCTGGGTAATTCGTGGCAGAACTTCCGTAAAAAAGAGATGAGTAGCGATGATTTCCGCTCACTCTGCCTGGATCTTGATGCATTCTTTGAGCAGGCCGGCGGACAGATGAAGACGATTCATAGCAATCTTTCAGATGTTTTAATGGCTCAGGATTACCAGGACATCACAGGGCAGATTATTCGCCGCGTGATTGGACTGGTACAGGAGGTGGAAGGCAATCTGGTTAGCCTGGTAAGAATCACCGGCCAGAAGTTTTCTGCCACAGCCGAGAAGAAGGAAGAAGAAGACGACAAGATCAAGGCGGTAGGGCCTGCCGTGCCTGGAGTGGATACATCCGATGTGGTCAGCAATCAGGATGATGTAGATGATTTGCTGTCCAGTCTGGGATTTTAGACAAGAGAAACGCATAAATGTCTTTTGACGCAGATGATGACATTCTTCAGGATTTTCTGGTCGAGGCCGGTGAGATACTCGAACAGCTCAACGAGCAACTCGTCGATCTCGAGCAATCGCCGGATGATAACGATCTGCTGAATGCCGTTTTCCGTGGCTTTCACACGGTCAAGGGGGGCGCGGGATTTCTGAGTCTGACAAACCTCGTTGAGATCTGTCATGCCGCCGAGGATGTCTTCAACCTTCTGCGCCAGGGAGATCTGCACATCGATGCCGACATGATGGATAA
>JANTGN010000081.1 GCA_024762895.1 Thiotrichales bacterium | reverse complement strand
AGTAATAAGGGGCCTAACTGCCGTAATACCTTGTCACCCATCTGATGACCAAGGGTATCATTGATCTCCTTGAATCGATCAAGATCGATCATAATCAATGCCAGTGAATCACCGGTCTTTTCGGCTCGACGTATGGATTCACTGAGATAACGCTGCAGGTGCAATCGATTAGGCAGTCCCGTCAGGACATCGTGCTGGGTTCGGTGCTCCAGTTCGTTCTGACGCAGCGTCATCTGCGAGCGCATCTCGGAGTAAGCCTCGACCAGATCCTGGGTCTCGACCAGAGAGACATCGGGCAGAATAGGTTTCGTGGTCCCACCCTGCGCATCAAGCTTCATCGCCTGTGCAATCTGGGCGACCGGAATGAGGACATCACGCTCGAAATAGAGATAGGCGGCAATGAATACCAGCAGGGTTAGCAACAACCTGATCCATAGTGTATAGGTAAAGGCCTCATTGGCCTGCACCACTCCCATCAGATCCGTCTCAGCGGCCTCATAGAGGCTCTTTTCCAGCTGGTCCACCGTGCTCCACAGGCTGATAAACAGGGGTTGCATATCATCTCGGAACATGGGGACATCACTGCGCCAGCGATCCCTGGCATTAATACGGTCGACCTGACTAAAAGCCTCATACCATTCCGAGGCAAATCGCTGCATGTTCTTTACCGATTCACTTGTCTGAGAGCCCAGTATCTCCACACTATTGGGTATATCCAGCTGGCGCAGTCTTTGAGTCAGTCTTCGATAGGCGTCATCAATGTCCCTGGCATTTTTAATGCGCAGGGGTTCGTTGACCGTCTGGCTTAAAGTCTGACTACCCAGGTAGACACGAAAGGAGGTAATGACCTCGTTCCATTGATCTCTGATCCGCAGCAGTTGCTGATAAGCCTGCTCCTGGTTGCGGCTCCTGGGCTCCTTACTCAGTTCTTCAATCGCCAGATTCAGTGAGGTATTAAATCGATTATTGGTGGGTAAGAGTTTCTGGTTGACCTTGGTATAGGCCGGAAACAGCTGATTCACATCATTTCGTACGGCCAATAAGTGGTTGATTTTTCGATCCAGTGCGCTCAATAACTGGGACTGACGCTCGACTACCTGAGCACGACCGGTTTCCTGAACCCAGGCCTCATCTAAAAGGCTCTGGTTCAAGATCCGGGCATCACCCAGGCGCTTAAGGATGTTGTCCTGGGTATCATCACTGGGGGTCATCAGAATCGACTGGGCAGAATATTGGATATCCCACAGGGCATTTCTTAGTCGGGAGGTCGTATCCTGTATCTGTGCACGACTCGAGAGTTCGGACACCGAACTTTCAAGATTACTGCTGAGATAGCGTTGCGAAATCAGGGTGCTGGTCAGCAAAAACACGACCAACACGACACCGATGGCAAGATATCTTGCCCTCAGGCTTCGTATACCCAATATTGCTTTTAATTTAGTCTTGATCTGACTCACACAAGCCTATTCCTACTACAGGTTCATCAATCATAGTTTGACCAAATCATAAAATCTATATTTTCAAAGCAATTTTAGTGACTTAAGCAAAATACCTCGATCTGGCTTTAATTAACTGGACTAACGTCCCAATTTTTCCTCGACATCCAGTATCCGTTGGGTTGTCTTGAGTACCGTATCCGGGTTCAGGCTGATGGAATCAATCCCAATCTTGACCAGGAATTCTGCCATTTCCGGGTAATCCGACGGCGCCTGACCACAGAGACCTGAGTGGCGTTGATTTCGTCGTGCCCCTTCAACCGCCATCTGGATCAGGGCCTTCACGCCTTCATCCCTCTCATCATAGTCGAAAGCCACGATTTCTGAATCCCTGTCTACGCCCAGCGCGAGCTGGGTCAGGTCATTCGAGCCTATTGAAAAACCATCAAATAACTCTGAAAATGCATCGATCTGTATGACATTATTCGGTATCTCACACATCACGTAGACCTGTAGATCATTTTCACCCCGTTTCAGACCATACTTAGCCATGGTATCGATGACGGTCCTGGCCTCTTCCACACGTCGACAGAAGGGCACCATCAGGCGCACATTAGTCAGGCCCATTTCTTCACGGACACGCTTCATGGCCTGGCATTCCATGGCAAAGGCCTCGGTGTATTCCGGGTGTGAGTACCGTGCCGCCCCCCTGAACCCGAGCATGGGGTTTTCCTCGTTAGGCTCAAACCATTTACCGCCGAGCATGGAGGCATATTCGTTACTTTTAAAATCTGAGAGACGCACCACCACGGGCTTGGGATAAAAGGCTGCGGCTATGGTTCCTACACCTTCCGACAGCTTCTCAATGAAAAACTCCTCGCCGGTGGAATAATTTTCCGTCAGCTGTTTGAGGCGTTTCCTGACCTTCTTGTCTTCGACACGTTCAGGATGAATCAGGGCCATGGGATGAGCCTTGATCGATTCATTAATAATGAATTCCATCCTTGCCAGCCCAACCCCCTGGCAGGGAAGAAAACTGGATTTAAAGGCTATCTCAGGATTACCCAGATTCAGCATGATGTCGGTCTTGGGTGTACCCAGAGCTGAAAGATCGGTCTTTTCGACCTTGAATTCCAGCTTTCCGTCATAGACACGACCGACATCCCCCTCCGCACAGGAAACCGTGACCATCTCACCTTCTTCGATCGTGAGGGTTGCATCTTCACACCCTACAACCGCAGGGATGCCCAGCTCGCGAGAGATAATGGCTGCATGGCAGGTCCTACCGCCGCGATTGGTCACTATCGCCGAGGCGATTTTCATCACCGGCTCCCAGTCCGGTGTGGTGATATCGGAAATCAGGACATCGCCGGGCTGGAATTCATGTAATTCATGGATATCCCTGATGATTCTGGCCTTGCCCTGTGCAATACGAGTACCTACGGCACGACCGGATGAAAGGACCTCGCCCTGACCTATCAGGTGAAATTCCTCCAGCTCCATACCCTTAGTCTGAGAGGCCACTGTTTCGGGGCGGGCCTGAACCATATAGAGTTCACCATCCAGACCATCCTTCGCCCATTCCATATCCATGGGACGATCCATTCCGGCCCGCTGACTATAATGACGTTCAACCTTGATGGCGTAATCCGCCAGCTTGAGTACCTCACCATCGCTGATGCAAAAACGGCGTTGATCTGCGACGGGCGTAGGGGTATTACGAACCGGGGACTGGGTTTTGTCATGAGCGTAAATCATCTTGATCTCTTTTCGACCCATGACACGCCTCAGGACACAACGATGACCCTCTTCAAAAGTTGGCTTATGGACATAGAATTCATCGGGGTCGACCGCACCCTGTACGACATTTTCGCCCAGTCCATAGGCCCCGGTGATAAAAACGGCATCCCGATAGCCAGTCTCGGTATCCAGAGAAAACATCACCCCACTGGCCGACAGATCGGACCGGACCATTTTCATAATCCCGATCGACAGGGCAATATCAAAATGGTCAAAACCCTGGTCGATACGGTAGTGAATCGCTCGATCGGTAAACAGACTGGCAAAACAGCGACGACAGGATTCCAGCAGGGCCTCATCACCGGAGACATTCAGATAGGTATCCTGCTGTCCCGCAAAACTGGCCGTAGGCAGGTCTTCTGCCGTTGCTGAACTTCGGACCGCCAGGCTAAGCGTGGGGCCATATTCTTCCTGTAATTCCTTGTAGGCCCCCAGGATCTCGTTCTGCAGATCATCGGGTAACCCGGCTCGATAGACGATCTGGCGTGCCCAGGCCCCTCTATGGGCAAGATCCATGACGTCTTCTGGATCCAGATCATCCAGGGCTTCGTGCAGGAGATCCCAGGCCCCGGCCTGATCCAGGACATAGCGATAGGCGTCGGCGGTGATGGCAAATCCATTAGGGACCTTCACACCCTGAGGGGTCAGCTCACGATACATCTCACCCAGCGAGGCATTCTTCCCACCAACTACCGGAATATCATCAATCTTAAGATCTTTAAAAAAACGGACAAAGCGATAGTTCATGGAAACCCCTATGATGCGTTGTTATCTCGGTACTCAAAGCCAGCTTTGGCCATCATGGCCAATGGTATAAAATACCATTCAATCATAATCGCCAAGCTGACTTAGATCACTACTAAAAGTCTAATATGACCGATAATTTATTGTATGGCATATTAAGAGAGTCTATGAGTAGATGTTAATCCAATGAATAAAGAGACAACCCGTATTCCACTAAGCGTCCGCCGTATCGCAATTGATACCTACAGGGAAAACGTGGCATACATGCATCGCGCATGCTCCTTCTACCATACCGAGGGTTTCCAGGCCCTGTCGAAGATTGAGGTTGATGCCAGCGGCAATGGCAATGGCAATCCTCTTCTGGCCGTACTGAACATCGTCGATGATGAAACCATCATCGGCCCTGATGAACTGGGTCTGAGTGAACAGGCCTTCGAACAACTGGGTATTGAAGATGGGGCCAGGGTTTTTATCAATCATGCACAGCCACCAAACTCACTACAGTCGATTCACCGAAAGATTGCAGGAGCTCGCCTTAATGGGCAGGAATACAAACGTATCATTAAAGATATCGGGCAAAATCGTTATTCCAAAATCGAGATTGCGGCTTTTCTGGTGGCCTGTGCCGAGACAGGCCTTGAACGGGAAGAGGTACTCCATCTGACCCAGGCCATGCTTGAGAATGGCGACCGCCTTAACTGGGGTGAAGAGCTAGTCGTTGATAAACACTGTATTGGGGGCATCCCGGGCAATCGCACCACTCCCCTGATTGTCTCGATTGTGGCCGCCCACGGCATCCTGATACCCAAGACCTCCAGCCGAGCCATCACCTCGCCTGCCGGTACAGCAGACACCATGGAAGTTGCCACACGGGTTGAACTGGACCCGGATCGACTCAGGGAAATCGTCAAGAACCAGCGCGGCTGCCTGGCATGGGGTGGCACAGCCCACCTGGCACCAGTCGATGACATCCTGATTACGGTTGAACGTCCCCTCGCCCTCGACTCCCCTGGCCAGATGGTATCTTCAATATTGTCAAAAAAGCTGGCTGCCGGTTCGACTCACCTGCTTATCGACATCCCCATAGGTCCATCTGCAAAGGTTAAAAGTCATCTGGGTGATGGTCTTCGACTTAGGAAACTGTTCGAGTTTGTCGCAGACCAGGTGGGCTTACACCTGGAAGTGGTCATAACGGATGGCCGTCAGCCTGTTGGGCGTGGGATAGGCCCTGTACTGGAAATGCGCGATATTATGCAGGTTCTCGAATGCCAACCTGATGCCCCATCCGATTTAAGGGAAAAATCACTGCAACTGGCGGGTCGAATCCTTGAGTTCGATCCAGATGTACGCGGAGGTATGGGTTATCAGCTAGCGCGGGATATACTAGACAGTCGACGTGCATTGACGAAGTTTCAGCACATTATTTCTGAACAGGGCCCACAGGAACAGACATTCACTCTGGGCAAACATTTACACGAGGTTTGTGCCCCTAAAAAAGGGAGTATCTCGGCAATAGACAATCTACATATCGCACGAATTGCGAGACTTGCAGGTGCCCCCATGGACAAGGGTGCGGGTGTTGACCTGCATAAGAAGCTCGGGGATACCGTCGAAGAAGGAGAGCCACTGTATAGTATTTATGCCGAATTTCCTTCTGACTTTCATTTTGCGATTCAATCTGCATCAGAAGACATGGGATACACCCTGTCAGATCAAAAAGCCGGACAGGGCGACTACCAATGGCAGTATTGAATCCAGCCAATGTACTATTACTGGGCTTTCCCGAATATAAAGTCCCCGCCACAAGACTGGCCAAAATCCTGGATATCCCAATCATGATGGTGGATGTCCACCAATTCCCTGATCATGAAAGCCGGATCACCCTGCCAGAAAAGCTTCCTGAACATCTGATTCTCTGTCGCAGTCTGGACAGCCCAAATGACAAGCTGATCGAACTAATCCTGACCATAGAAACCGCCAGGACTATGGGTGTTCGGGATGTGACCCTTATCGCGCCCTATCTTTGTTACATGCGCCAGGATATGGCCTTTCATTCCGGTGAGGCTATTAGCCAGAAGATTATTGGAGAATTACTAGCACACCATATCGACAGACTCATTACTGTGGACCCTCACCTACATCGCGTGAAAAAACTGGAACAAGCTGTGCCAGTAAAAATGGCACTTACCCTGCATGCAACATCACCGATAGCTGAATTTCTTTCAGACAATCTGTCTAACCCTTTACTGCTTGGCCCAGATAATGAGTCAAGGCAATGGGTCAAAGCGATTGCAAAACATAGAAATCTTGATTATGCAGTGGCAACAAAAAAACGCTTGAATGATCGTGAGGTATGTATCAACTTACCGGATTATCCATTCAAGGGTAGAGAAATAGTTCTTGTCGATGATGTAGCCAGTACCGGTCGTACACTAGAAATGGCTGCCCTTGCCCTTTCCAAAAGTAAACCCAAAGGCATCTATGTCGTAGTGACTCATGCCCTGATTTCTACAGATGACTGCAGCAGGTTATACCAGGCTGGAATCAGTAACATCTGGAGTACCGACAGTGTGATTCACCCAAGCAACCGGATCGAACTGGCCGCTCTCCTTTCCAGCGGTGTCGAGGAGTTATTTGCTAATGATTAACACCCGGTAATGCCAATAGGAAGATTATATCCAGGATTTTTATTCCTGTTCACGATGAGTTCGTTCGTGCTTGCTCATGGTGCTATTACAAATGAACCCCAGACAGTCGATGACAGCCCTCCCCCGAAGGTAGCCGTAGCGCCCCAAGTAGTCTCATCCGAACAGAAAGAGGCACGTGACCGTGAAAAGGGTGCCGCTGAAGATCCTATGACACAGCGTGATATCGACAAGGTCGACAACCCCGATGTACTAAAAAAAGAAAAAAAACTCCTGTTAAAAGGTTACGCCAGCCTACGTTACCGTTATCGTCGTTATGAGGAAGAGAATGTTTTTGGAGATTCTGATACACGCGTGGGTGGAGGCATTAGCTGGAAATTCCATCCCCAGTGGCGTGTCTTTGCCAATGCAGAAATAGGCGTCAGCCTGCTGGACGAGGTCGATGCCCTGATCAATCCCAAAGGTGGGTCAGGAGAGCTCGGTCTGGGCGATACGATCTACCGTCGATTACTCTATGCAGGGATAGAAACACCGAGATCCAACCTGACCTTTGGGAAAAACTGGTCGACCTATTACAAGGTTGCTTCATATACCGACAGGTTCCAGGGTACCGGGGGGAATGCATGTGGCGTTTATAATGCGGGCACAGATGGCGGTCCGTCCGGAACCGGACGTGCTGACCGGGTATTACAGACACGGTTTATGCCCACGAATATCTCCAGGCTTTTGCGCCTGAAGCCCGTCAATATCAACCTGCAGGTACAGCACGGCAATCCCATTCCTCAGGTTGAGGATAGAAACTATGGTACGGCTATTGGACTGAGCGCCCAGATCATGACCACATCCGATTTTTCCGCCGGTATTGCCTATAATTTTGCCGATATACCAAACAACCAGGATCCTGTTTTCAGAGCTGCCGGCATTGATGGGGATAACCATGCCTTCGTATTCGGCGTCAAATGGTTTAATGATGACTGGTTGCTGTCCACGACCGTGGCTCGAATGTTCAACCATGAAACCACGGATGAAGATATTTATTTCAATGGCACTGGCTGGGAGGTCTATGCACAAAAAAGGATTTTCCCCAGATGGTGGGTGACTGGCGGATGGAACTGGCAGGGACCCGATGCAGGACAGGAACAGGCAGGTGACTATGAAATAAAAAATGGCATCATAGGCCTGCGCTATACCTTCGATGAATTCCGGAGAATGATCTACACCAACATCCAGTTCAGTGATGGTAGTACCGCCAGTGGCGAAAGTCCTGCTAATTTTTATACCGTCGGTGTCAGATGGGATTTCCCCTAGTCTGCTTAACCATATTAGCGGGTGCTAAGACCCCTCGACTGTTTTCAGGATTTTTGAAATAACCTCTTGGTCGCATCTTCAGCAAATCCCGACCCTACCTCTGCAAAGATATCGAATACCGTATTCACCCCAGCCAGCTTCAGCTCCTCCACTTCATCGGCATAATGCGCAATTGCAGCAATATGCCCCGTATATCCATGATCGCGCATGAAAGAGGCTGCAGTTAAATTAGTCCTATGGCTGGGCATGGCTAACAGGGCAATATCCGGCATCTCAGCATCCGCCTCCATACGTTCCCAGAAATCCATATCGGTAGGGTCACCCAGTACAACTCTACGTCCTGCTTCCTGGTGCCCCTTCACTCTAGTCGGGTCTATGTCAATCCCCACAATACTATCCTGGTAATCCTCATGTAATCGATCGAAGGCCGACGTGCCGACACGGCCCATGCCAAAGACCACAGCATTGACGTTTCTGAGGGCTACTGACTCATCACCCATCAGGGGTGAGTCGGACTGAAAGCGAATCAGTGATGTCTTATAACGTGCATAAAACCAGTCCGCCCTCTTGACAAAAGGGGCTGAGAAAACAAAAGAACTGGATACCGCAATCGCTATAATGATCAACCAACGTGGGTCCAGCCAGCCAGAACTCACTGCAACAGCAGTAACGATCAGCCCAAATTCACTAAAATTACCCAGACTCATCGAGGCCAATACGGCATTTCTTAGCCTGAGATGAAATCGGGTAAACAACAGGAAAAACAACATCACCTTAAGTGGCAGCAACAACATAAGAAGAACCGCGACACCCACATCACTTAGTGATGGCAACCCGGCCTGGCCTATCTCCAGGAAAAAGCCCACCAGAAATATTTCCTTGAAGGAAAACATCCCCTTGGCCAGCTCTGCCGACTTCCGGTGATTAGCCAGTAACACCCCCATGATCAGTGCCCCCAGATCGGCCTTGATCCCAAATAGTTCGAACACGCTACCGCCACCCAGGGCCATCACCATGCCAAACAGAATCAGCAATTCTTTATGACCACTACGTTCCATAATATGCTGGAATACAAAGCGCATGGGTATTAGACCGAGCAACATGAATGCCCAGGGAGATGGCAATTTTCCGGATGAGGCCGCAAGAAAGATCACGGCGACTATATCCTGAATAATTAATACGCCCACCGCCACCTGGCCGTGCCGTGACCCCATCTCTCCATTATCCTCCAGGGTCTTGACTACAAATACCGTACTGGAGAAACTGAGTGCAAAACCAATAATTAATGCCGTTTGAAAATCCATCCCAATAGCGGCAGCCAGGCCCCACCATCCCAGGGTCAGTACCAATAGCCCCTGCACCAGAGTAGTTGTGGCCATATGAATGGTGGCCACTCCCCAGATTTCTGGCCGTAACAGATTGCCTACCCTTAGCTTAAGACCAATACTGAACAACAGCAGGGTCACACCAAGATCAGCAACCTCAGACAGGAAGGCACCACTCTCTCCGCCCCAGGCCTTAATGGCAAAACCCGCTGCAAGAAAACCTACCAGGGGGGGTAAATTGATTGATTTGGCCAGAAAACCAAATAAAAAGGCGATTGCGATCCATAACGGCTGGTGATAATCAATCGCAAGCGAGAAATCTGCCATGGTGTACTGTCTAAGTGCCTGTCGCCATTATATTCATCATTATTTAGTGAACAGTATATCCTACTGGGCCGCTATAGCCTCTATGGCATGCTGAAACGGATGGATGTCGATATCCTCGACCTGGGGATAGTTCCAGATGATCCACAGGCCCTGAAACAGGCCTTGCAAAACGCCGCACAGAATGCAGACATTATTATTACCTCTGGCGGAGTCTCGGTCGGTGATGCAGACCATATCAAGCCTGTACTGCAGGAGACCGGAAAGGCCCATTTCTGGAAGATTGCCATGAAACCAGGACGCCCGCTGACCTTTGGTCAAATCGGACAGGCGCATTTCTTCGGGCTACCCGGCAATCCCGTGGCGGTCATGGTCACCTTTTACCAGTTTGTACAGCCCGCTATCCAGACCCTGGCTGGCGAAGGCAGCTCGAGTCCGTTGACCCTCAGGGCCAAATGCATGACTCCCCTGAGAAAGAAACCCGGGCGATACGAATTCCTTCGGGGCATCTACAGGCAGGATGATGCCGGTGATTTTGTGGTAGAAAAGGCCGGACTACAGGGGTCAGGGATTCTCACCTCCATGAGCAGGGCCAATTGTTTTATCCTGCTTCCGGAAGAAAACGACGGTCTTGAGCTGGGAGAACGGGTCACCATACAGCCATTTACGGGATTGATTTAGCCTTATAGGTCATAAATCCCCAGTCATACCGATGTTCATATACCCCCTGACCCTCACGGTGTCTGCAGGGGATCAACACACACATCCAGTTATATACTCCTGTTTTTAATATCTATTTCATTAAAACGGTCTTATTTTTTATTATCCAGTCGCTCGTAACAAAAACAAATACCCTATTTTATTTAGGATTCTGTATTGCTATCGGCGGATAATTCCTGATAAAATTACTCAACTTTTAATTAAAGATACTGTTCTAAGGAGCAAAATGTAATGCAGGCAGTTGTAGATGGTAAGACGATCGAACTGAGTGAAGCTGGATGGTTGCTGGAACTCGATGAGTGGAGTGAAGGCCTGGCGGTAGAAATCGCCAAGAATGAAAATGTCCCTGAACTGACCGAAGAACACTGGGATATCATTAATACCGCACGTGAATACTTTGTTGAAAATGGCGTGGTTGCCGAGCCCCGAGTATTTTCCAAGATCATGAAAGGCAAATACGGTAAGGAACGCAGTGACCAGAAATACATCTACTCACTGTTCCCCACC
>JANTGN010000080.1 GCA_024762895.1 Thiotrichales bacterium | reverse complement strand
GCGCGCAGGAGCTTGACCTGCATGGCCATTGGCAGGTCTGCAACTTCATCAAGAAACAGCGTGCCACCACTGGCCGCCTGAAACAGCCCCTCCTTATCCTGTATGGCCCCGGTAAAGCTACCCTTGATATGACCAAAGAACTCACTTTCCACGAGTTCGGCCGGTATCGCGCCGCAGTTGACTGCGATGAAGGGCTGTTCGCTGCGTGGGCTCATTTCATGAATACTGCGGGCTACCAGTTCCTTACCACTACCGGATTCACCATGAATAAAGACCGGGGCCTGGCTGCGAGCCACTTTTTTGATCGTAGCAACGAGTTGCTGGCTTGAGCTTGCCAGCCCGATAATCTTGTCGATGGTCTTGGGTTTGTGATTGGGCTTGGGAGCAGACTTTTCCTGAGAAAGTTTCAGGGCGCTGTTGACCAGGTCCCTGAGCATGGTGAGATCCACCGGCTTGGTCACGAAATCAAAGGCACCCGCCTTGAGGGCCTGAATGGCCGTGTCCATGCTGCCGTAGGCCGTGATCATGGCTACCGGTAATTGAGGCTGAGCGGCCTGGATAAATTCCACCAGTTCTATACCGTTGCCATCGGGAAGGCGCATATCGGTCAGGCACAGATCAAAGGTCTCGCTGGCCAAGAGGGCTCGTGCCGAGCCGATATCGCCAGCGGCCCGTGTATTCAGCCCCATGCGACCCAGGGTGATCTCAAGTAGTTCACGGATATCGGGTTCGTCATCGACAATCAGGACGTTCTGAATACTCATAGCAGCAGTTTAAACCCTGTTGGTCTTGGGAAATAATATCCTGAAACAGCTGCCGCCCATGGGCATGGCAATATATTCCAGGTGGGCGGCATTATTCTCACACATCTCACGACTGATATAGAGCCCCAGACCCACACCCTGGTTGTTGGTCGTAAAAAAGGGTTCGAAGAGTTTATCCTGTAACTCGATGGGTACGCCCGGACCATTATCGATGATATCCAGGTAGGGGGTATCGCCATCATCGATGCCCCCCTGGAGTTTCAGACAGGCCTGGGGATTATTGGAACAGGCATATTTCTTGGCGTTGGAGCAGAGATTCCATAACACCTGATGCAACTGGCTGGGGTCGAACACAACCACGGTATTTTCAGGGTCCAGGCTGATTTGTATTAGTTCCGGGGCGACCGCATGATGCTGTGAGAATTCACTGGCAAACTGGGTGAGCCAATCATGGAGTTGTATCGGTTCAGGCTGGGAGTCTTCCCGGCGTGACAGCCGGAGTATGTTTTGTATCACTGAGTTCATGCGCTTTGATTGATCCAGCATGATGCTGACCAGGCGCTTGTCCGGTTGGGCCAGGTCCGGGCTTTCATCCAGTAATTGTGCGGCATGACTGATGGCGCCCAGGGGGTTACGTATTTCATGGGCGATGCTGGCCGTCAGCCTCCCCAAAGAGGCCAGTTTCATCTCCTGGGCGATACGGCGTCGCTCACCGGTATCCTCCAGATAGATCAGGTTATTCTGCTCTTCTGGGCCGGCCAGGTTGGAAAAACGCAGCTGGAGTTCTTGGTTGTTCAGGTCCAGTTTGACGCTGAGTTTTTGTGGTCCTTTCCCGGATCTCCAGTCCCGGTAGGCCTTAAGTATTTCCGGGGCCTTGTGCGCTACCTCCTGCGGATTGCCCATACCGGGCTCTCCCAGTAGATGCCATGCAGACTGATTGATCAGGCGGATTTTACCTGAGGCATCAATAACGATGATGCCGGACTCGATATGTTCAATAATCTGTTCATTCAGTTTTGATAGGGCGTCGAGGTCAATACGGCGTTTTTCAGCCAGTAGCTCACTCTTATGAGCGGCCTGAGCAATTCGGCCAGCCAGCAGGGCCGTGCCAAAAAGCGTGGCACCCAGTATCCCCGTCTGAGTATAAGTGGCTTGTGTATAGGACCCTATCAGGATGCCGTAGATCTGGTCCCCGAGTAGTGTTAAGGAGGCCGCGGCGGCATAAAAAAGGGAAAACCGTCCGGGTTTAATCAGGCTGACAGCACCGACTGAAATGATCAGCAGCATCCCCATGCCGCTGCTGACACCTCCACTGGCATGCATGATCAATATCAGGCAGATCAGATCCAGCAGGGCCTGAAGACGAATTTGTGGCGTGAAATCCGGCTTATGGAAGGTGGCCATCAGGCTCAGAATAAGACTGCTGAATAAATAGACCACCGAGGTCATGTTAAACAGTGGGGGGTTGATCAGCCTTAAAATATCTGGACCTACACCATAAAAGCTGAGGGTAACCAGAAGTCCTGCTATAACAATACGGTAGAGGCTAAATAGCCTCAGGCCGCGCCATTTGGCCGCCTCTAGCCTGAGCGGTATTGCCTCAAGCGACATGCTTATTGGGCATCCTCATAACGGTCACGATGATCGATAGAACAGAAATAAAGCCCATCTTTTTTAATGGATTCATCAATAGGCAGGTGCAGGCCACAGGTTTCACAGCGCACCATATCCTTCAGTGGCTTGGGTGATGGCTTTTGTTCAACCCGAGGCTTTGGGGTCATCATCTTTTTGGCGATCAGTGCGATGATCGCCAGGGCCCCGATAATAAACAGTGTTCTCAACATAAGCGGAAGACGTATCAGATATCAGAATGATATAGTTTTAACATGCCAGACATAAAAACGGGACTTAAAAAATCATGAATGTGCACGAGTATCAGGCCAAGCAGCTCTGCAAAGAGCGAGGATTACCAGTACCGCAGGGGCTGCCAGTCACCAATATCGATGAACTGGAACAGGTGGTCTCAAAGCTGGGGGGTGAATCCTGGGTGGTCAAGGCTCAGGTACATACCGGGGGCCGGGGCAAGGCCGGTGGTGTTCGGTTGGTCCAGGGCATTGATGCATTGAGAGAGGCCGTCCATGATCTGTTGGGCAGCCAGTTGGTAACGCATCAGACGGGTCCCGAAGGTCTGCCCGTGAATACCCTATATATAGAATCACCCAGTGAGATCGCCCATGAGTACTATCTGGGTTTGCTCATAGATCGCAGCACCCAACGCGTGGTGATCATGGCCTCGGCGGCGGGTGGTATGGATATCGAAGAAGTGGCGGCCAATACGCCGGAGAAGATTCTGACCGAACAGGTGGACCCTGTGGCGGGACTAATGCCTTACCAGACGCGTAAACTGGGTTTTGGCATCGGGCTGGAGGCTGGGCAGATGCGCCAGTTTGGTCAGGTGCTTCAGGCCCTGTATCAGTTATTTATGGAGTCCGACGCCTCCCTGGTCGAGATCAACCCCCTGGTAGCAACTCCCGATGGCGAACTGATTGTGCTGGATACCAAGCTGAATCTTGATGATAACGCCCTGTACCGACACAAGAAGCTGGCAGAGCTCAGGGACATCAGCCAGGAAGACCTGCGTGAGGCCAAGGCCAGCGAACATGAACTGAATTACATCCACCTCGATGGCAATATCGGCTGCATGGTGAACGGGGCTGGTCTGGCCATGGCCACCATGGATCTGATCAAGCTGGAAGGTGGAGAACCGGCCAACTTCCTCGATGTTGGCGGAGGGACCACCGCGGAGCGTGTCGCCGAGGCCTTCAGATTGATACTTTCTGATGACAAGGTCGAGGCCGTGCTGGTGAATATCTTTGGCGGTATCGTGCGTTGTGACCTGATTGCTGAGGGCATCATCCAGGCGGTGCAGGATGAACACATCAAGGTGCCGGTGGTGGTGCGGCTGGAAGGGACCAATGTCGAGCAGGGGCGGGCAATGCTGGAACAAAGTGGTCTGAATATCGAGGCCAGTGATGACCTGACCGAGGCAGCCAGAAAGGTCGTTGCCCTGGCCGGAGGTGCGGCATGAGCATCCTCATCAATCAATCCACCAGGGTCATCTGCCAGGGTTTTACGGGCAAGCAGGGCAGTTTTCATTCAGAGCAGGCCATCGCCTACGGTACCAATATGGTCGGCGGCGTGACACCTGGCAAGGGTGGTCAGCGGCATCTCGATCTTCCGGTATTCGATACCGTTGCCGATGCCGTGCAGGATACGGGGGCCGACGCCACTATGATCTATGTGCCGGCTCCATTTGCCGCCGATGCCATCCTCGAGGCGGCGGATGCGGGTATTCGGGTCATCGTGTGTATCACCGAAGGGATTCCGGTGCTGGATATGCTCAAGGTCAAGGCGGCGCTCAAGGGCAGTGATTCCGTACTCATCGGTCCCAATTGTCCGGGTGTGATTACCCCGGGTGAATGCAAGATCGGGATTATGCCCGGTGCTATCCATCAGAAAGGTCGTATTGGTATTGTTTCTCGTTCAGGCACTCTGACCTACGAGGCCGTGCATCAGACGACGGGCGCAGAGCTGGGGCAGTCAACCTGCGTCGGGATTGGTGGAGACCCTATCCATGGCATGAACTTCATCGACTGCCTGGAACGATTCGAGCAGGATCCCCAGACCGAGGGCATCATCATGGTCGGAGAGATCGGCGGTAGTGCCGAGGAAGAGGCGGCCGAGTTTATTCAGTCTCAGGTCAGCAAACCGGTCGTGGCCTATATTGCCGGGGTGACGGCACCTGCGGGCAAGCGTATGGGGCATGCCGGGGCGATTATTTCGGGCGGCAAGGGGACGGCGGAGCAGAAATATGCCGCCCTTGAAGCCGCGAACGTCACGCTAGTGCGCTCGCCGGCCGTGATGGGCGAGGCCATGAAAGAGGTACTTGAGTCAGCATGAGCCGCGAGCTTCGAGTCGTTCTGGCGCAGATCAACCCTGTTGTTGGTGATGTGGAGGGTAATGCCCAGGCCATTCTGGATTATGCAATCCAGGCCCGGGATGAATATGCCTCTGGTTTAGTGATATTTCCTGAGCTGAGTCTGACCGGTTATCCGCCAGAAGACCTGTTATTACGCGATAGCCTGCTGGAATGGGTAGACCGTGAATTTACGCGACTGCTGGAACAGGTCAACGGGATTACCGTAGTCCTGGGCCTGCCCTTACGCGAGGCCGAAGGTCTTTACAATGGTGCAATCGCCTTTCGCGATGGGGGCATTCTTGCTCGTTATCACAAGCACATCCTGCCCAATTACAATGTATTCGATGAGAAGCGTTATTTCCTGCCGGGAAACGAGCCTGCTGTCTTTGAGCAGGATGGGGTGCAGGTGGGTGTCACGGTCTGTGAAGATATCTGGCAACCGGAACCCGCTGCCAAAGCCAGGGCGGTTGGTGCCGAGTTGCTGGTGAATCTGAATGCCTCACCTTTTCATCAGGAAAAGTACGAAGAACGAATCGATGTGCTCGAGAATCGTGCGAGTGAAACGGGCTGCCCGGTGGTGTATGTCAACATGGTGGGGAACCAGGATGAACTCGTCTTTGATGGCGAATCCCTGGTCATGAGCAGCCATAAGGACCTCCTGTTCCGCGCCCCCGTGTTTGAAGAAGGCCTGTATGCGGTCGATGTCCCCGTTGGTCACCCCGAGCTTTCCCGGCATGTAGAACTCACACCCAGGCCTGAGAGAGAGGCACTGGTCTATCGTGCTTTAGTTCTGGGAGTCCGGGATTATATTGAGAAAAATGGTTTCAGGGGTGCCGTCATTGGTCTGTCGGGTGGGATCGATTCAGCGCTGACACTGGCCATTGCCGTTGATGCACTCGGGGCAGATCAGGTCGAAGCCGTGATGATGCCCTCACGGTATACCGCAGATATGAGTCAGGATGATGCGGCCATTCAGGCAAAAAAACTGGGTGTGACATACCGGGTCATCCCTATTGAGTCTGCCTTTGAAAGTTTTCTTGAGCTATTGGCCGATGAGTTTGCAGGGCTGCCCGTCGATACCACCGAGGAGAATATCCAGGCCCGTTGTCGAGGAATCATCCTGATGGCCATTTCCAATAAGACCGGGCGTATGGTCCTGACGACGGGAAACAAGAGTGAAATGGCTGTGGGTTATGCCACCTTGTATGGAGACATGGCCGGCGGTTTTGCCCCCCTGAAAGATGTGGTCAAGACCCTGGTCTATGACCTAGCGCGTTATCGGAATACTCTGAGCCCGGTCATTCCAGAGCGGGTGATTACGCGCCCTCCTTCAGCCGAACTGGCCCCTGATCAAAAGGATGAGGACAGTTTGCCGGCCTATGAGGTGCTGGATCCCATTCTGCAGCTTTTCATCGAACAGGACGCTTCCGTGGCTTCAATTATTGCGGCTGGATTTAATGAAGAGATCGTCAAACGGGTAGCCAGCATGGTGCTGAATAATGAATACAAGCGCCGCCAGGCACCGCCCGGAATACGCATCACCCGACGTGCCTTTGGTAAGGATCGCCGCTACCCTATCACGTCTGGATACAGGCGGCTCTTTGCTTAAAGCAGGGAACACGATAGACTTGATACTTAAGTTATACCCACCGACACCGACAGCAGGAGTTAAAGAACAATGAAAAAGGTTGAAGCCATCATCAAACCTTTCAGACTCGAGGATGTGCGTGAGGCGTTAACAGATCAGGGTATTACCGGTCTGACTGTTACCGAGGTCAAGGGCTTTGGTCGGCAAAAGGGGCATACAGAGCTCTATCGTGGGGCCGAATATGTGGTGGATTTTCTACCGAAGGTCAAGATCGAAATCGTCATTTCTGACGATCAGCTCGATGCCTGCGTCGATGCGATTACGAATGCTGCCCGTACCGGTAAGATTGGAGATGGCAAGATCTTCGTAAGCGATGTGGCCAGGGTCATTCGAATTCGTACCGGAGAAGAAGGCGACGAGGCGATCTGACCTCCGATATAACAGTTTGTATAAAAAAGCCGGGGGTATCCCCGGCTTTTTTTATATCTGTTCCGTAATGGAATCAGATCATGCCCATGAAAGGGATGACCTCTATAGTTTCGCCTCGGGGTACGCCGCCACTCTCGCGAGGAAGGACAATGAAGCAATTGGCCTTGCTCATGGATGACAGTACATGGGACCCCTGTAGGCCTGTAGTCGTCACGGTCAGGCTACCATCTGTCGTCTTGTTGAGTATGCCTCTTTGATAGTCTTTGCGGCCAGGGGTTTTCCTTATATCGCTGGCCAGGGTGGCCCTCAGTGAAAGCGGTGCTGCAACGCGGGTTCCCTGCATGATCTGCAGGGCGGGACGCACAAAGAGCATAAAGGTAGCCATAACAGATACCGGGTTGCCGGGTAGCCCGAAGAACCAGGCCTTGCCGAGTTGCCCAAAGGCGAGCGGTTTTCCTGGTTTCATGGCAATCTTCCAGAATCCGATCTCGCCCATCTCATCAAGTGTCTGTTTGACGAAATCCGCCTCTCCAACCGAGACACCTCCACTGGTGATGACCATGTCACCCACCTCCGCAGCGTTTTTAAAGGCCGCTCGAATGGCGTTATGATCATCGGGAATCACCCCCTGATCAATCATCTCGACATTCATCCGGCTGAGCAGGGCATGCAGGGTATATCGATTACTATCGTAGATATCACCCTGTTCGAGTATTTCCCCAATACCCCTGAGTTCATCTCCGGTAGAAAAAAAGACCACACGAGGTCTGCGCACTACGGATACCTCGGCAATGCCCAGTGAGGCTATTAACCCGATATCAGCGGCATTAAGTAAACGTCCCTGCAGGAGTATGGGTTCGCCTCGTTTCATGTCTTCACCGGGGTTACGGATATTCTGGCCCCGCTGATGACCCGGGCTCAGGATGATCCGGTCATGATCTGGCCGTACCTGCTCCTGCATCACCACCGTGTCGGTATCGTCAGGTACCACGGCACCGGTCATGATCCGAACACACTGCCCAGGATCAACGCGGCCCTCGAAAGGGGTGCCGGCAAAGGACTTCCCGATAACCGTCAGGCTGGCCTCGCCCGATTCGGGTAGATCATCGGCCCGCAGGGCATAACCATCCATGGCGGAATTGCGATGAGGTGGTACATCCATTGGGGCCGTGATGTCTTCTGCCAGGACGCGATCAAGGGCATCGCGAATGGCGACGCGTTCCTCGCCCTGCACCTTATCGACTTCGGTACGAATACGTTCCAGGGCCTCTTCTACGGTCAGGGTTCCTGGGGGGAGGTCATCACATCCGGGTAGGTTCATAGGGATTCCACTTTAAGACTGCTCCATCCAGTTTAAGATGAATTCGGCAATGTTTTCAGGGTGATTCAATGGCAACAGGGGCAGGTCGGTATCGATCATGCCCGGCTCATCCGTCGCCACGGCAATAATATGCTCATCGCTTGGGTAAATCAGGTCTTTTCCCAGGCTTGGCCGATGCAGTTCGATCTTGGGAAACGATTCAGCCTTAAAGCCTTCGACCAGGACCAGGTCGGCGGCCTCGGTATCCAGCTGATCCAGATATTCGCTGAGGACAGGCTCCCGGTCTTCTTCCAGGTCGGTCATCAGGGCGAATCGATGTCGTGAACAGATCAGCATCTGAGTGGCCCCGGCCTTACGCAGTTCGTAGCTGTCCTTACCGGGTATATCCACATCAAAGCGATGATGGGCGTGTTTGACCATGGCGATGCGTAATCCCTTGGCTCTGAGCAGGGGAATGAGCTGGGTCAGCAGGGTGGTCTTACCCGTACCGCTGTAAGCGGCAAAACCCAGTACCGGAAGTTTGAAGTTAATCTTTGCCACGTAATGACTCCAGGGTGTCCCAGTCATTGATATTAGCAAAGGCCTGGGCCTGATCGCTAAAGTCAGCCCATGTGAGGTTTTGCAGGGCCAGCCAGTCCAGTACACGAGCCTGCCCCGCGTCCAGTGCCTGAGTGATCGAGGCTTGTAATGAGGTCTTCATGAGGCAGAACAGGGGCTGCTGTCTGTCACCGTCATCAGGGATGGCGATATCGGCCTGGGCCTGCTCCAGTGCTGTCAGGAGCCTTTCGGCAAGATCCATCGGTAACTGCGGGGCATCACAGGGCACGACCAGCGCCAGTGGTGTCCTGACCTTCTGTAGTGCTGCCTCGATACCTGCCAGTGGTCCGGCATAATCGGTACGCTCATCGGCAACGACTGGCAGACCAGAGGCGGCATAGGCCTCAAAGTTACGATTTGCGCTGATGATCAGGGCATCGACCTGAGGTGCAATACGCTCAAGTACATGCTCAATCATGGCCTTGTCATGGTACTCGATAAGCCCCTTGTCCTGTCCCTGCATGCGGCGACCGAGGCCGCCCGAAAGGATGATACCGGTGATGGGTTTTCGTTGAGTCTGGGTCAATGCAGTATTCCGCCTTCAAAGGCCGCGGAATCCTATCACAGTGCGGGCCTCTATTTCATTAGCGCTTGTGAATGGCACTTGCCATTACTTCCTGTCGGTAACATCCTATGGCAGGTTTTGGCAAACTCTTATGAGTCATGGCGTATACCCCATCCAAAGATAATATTGCGATTATTGAAACTTTTCTGGATGCCCTCTGGATGGAGCGTGGCCTGAGTGAGAATACACTGGCCTCTTATGGCGCGGATCTTAGAGGCTTTGCTGCCTGGCGTAGAGAAGGTGGCCTGTTACAGACGGATAGCAGTGATATCGAGTCCTACCTGGCCTATCGATACAAACAGAAGGCCTCCTCACGCACGGCGGCACGACTACTATCCAGCCTCAGGCGTTTCTTCCAGTATCAATACCGGGAAGGACGAATCGACCAGGATCCTACCCTGAATATCGATAATCCGCGCATTGGCAGGCCCCTGCCGGACAGCCTGACCGAGGAAGAAGTCGAATCACTGCTCAATACCCCCGAAGAATCCACGCTGGAAGGGCTACGGGACCGGGCCATGCTCGAATTGCTATATGCAACCGGCCTTCGGGTATCAGAGCTGGTGGGGTTGACCTACGATCAGATCAATCTGAATCAGGGTGTTGTTCGAGTCCTGGGAAAGGGTAATAAAGAGCGACTGGTCCCACTGGGGGAAGAGGCGGAAGTCAGAATTGAACGTTATCTTGAACAGGCCAGGCCGGACTTGATCAAGGGTCATGGCCAGGTGCCTTATCTGTTTGTTACCCGCAGGGGGAGTGCCATGACACGCCAGGCATTCTGGTACATGATTAAACGCCGTGCACAGCAGGCAGGCATCAGCAAACATCTGTCGCCGCATACCCTGAGGCATGCCTTCGCAACCCACCTCCTGAATCATGGCGCTGATCTACGCGTCGTGCAGATGTTGCTGGGACATAGTGATTTATCGACCACGCAGATTTATACTCACGTCGCGAATCAACGCCTGAAGAGTCTGCATACACGACATCATCCCAGAGGATAATATTGCGATTCTAAGGAATTTTTATTCTGGCCCATGGTCATAGAAGACTATCCCAATCAACGAGATATGATAATGAAGCGAGTTTTTATACTACCCCTGGCAGTCCTTAGTCTGTTGATTTCTACACTAATTATGGCCGCAGAAAAGCCAGCAGACCCCGATCTGGTTGCCCTGCGCAATCAGTTACTACAGGTTTTTCCGGGTTTACCTGCCGATGCCATTACTCGCACACCGATGGACGGGGTGGTGCAGGTCATCTATGGGCCTAATGTGATCTATCTCAGTGATGACGGCCGCTATGCCCTGCAGGGTTCCATGATCGACCTCAAGACCAACACCAATCTGACCGAAGATGTAAAGAATGGTCTGCGTGCCAAGATCCTGAGTGAAATACCTGAATCAGAAATGGTGATCTTTGCGCCAGAAAACCCAAAGCATACGATTACGGTCTTCACCGATATTGATTGTGGATACTGCCGTAAGCTTCATCATGAGATGGCCAGTTACAATAAAAAAGGTATAGCTGTGCGCTATTTGTTCTATCCTCGCGCTGGCATCGGCTCTCCTGCCTATCAGAAGGCAGTCAATGTCTGGTGCGCGGATGATCGTCAGGCGGCCATGACCAAGGCTAAAAACGGGGCCACATTACCCGATAAGAGCTGCAAGAACCCGGTGGCCAGTAATTACGAGGTCGGCCAGATGATGGGTGTCACCGGGACGCCTGCCCTGGTGACAGAAGGTGGTTATTTGCTTCCAGGTTATGTGCCTGCTGATCGACTGGCCAAGATTCTGGATGAACTGGATAGTCTCTAGGGTG
>JANTGN010000079.1 GCA_024762895.1 Thiotrichales bacterium | reverse complement strand
CCAACCGGTACTAATGTGATGGATCTTGTGATTGCCCTTAAGGTCTGAAGTGCCAATGTCTGAAGATTCTCTTTATCCCCTGGTCTATCAGGCCCTGATGACCAATGATCCCGCCCTAAAATGCAGCCAGGCACAGGATCTTTATCATCGCTGGCAGCGGGGTGAGCTCAGGCGTGTTCTGGAAGGTACGATTAACAAGATAGAATGCCCTGGCCGTCCCGGCAGACCCGAGCTGGTCAGGCCACAGGACCTGCCCAGGCGTAGCCTGAGCAGTAACGAGGGCAGGGCGGCACTAATCCATGCCATCACGCATATCGAGTTCAATGCCATCAACCTGGCCCTGGATGCGGTATATCGATTTCGAGATCTGCCAGATACCTTTGTGGGAGACTGGTTGCAGGTCGGATCGGAAGAGGCCTATCATTTCGGTCTGCTGAGAAAACGTCTGCAGGACCTGGGTTATGATTATGGTGATTTCCCCGGGCATAACGGACTCTGGGAGATGGCGATAAAGACGGATTTTGATCCCATGGTGCGTATGGCACTGGTGCCGCGTGTCCTGGAGGCGCGCGGGCTCGATGTGACCCCAGGCATGATGGAAAGACTGGAAAAGGCCGGGGACCATGAGACCGTGGCCTGCCTGAAGATTATTCTGCGTGATGAGATCGGTCATGTGGCGATCGGGTCGCGCTGGTATCACTATTACTGCGAACGTCGGGGCCTGGACGCCGAGTCGACCTTCAGGACACTGATTCGAGAATATATGACGGCCACCCTGCCGGGTCCGTTTCATATCGAGGCGCGTTTAAAGGCGGGATTCACTGCCACCGAATTGAAGGGCCTGGAAAACATGGCCGGAGATAAATTATGAAATATTACCTGATCCTGATCACCACCCTGCTGGGGCTGGTCGCCTGTTCGGAAGGCGAACAGGTCGAGGCTCCTAAGTCTGAGGCGAGTGTTGTGCAAAAGGAAACCCAAAAGGGGCCGTCCGCGACCGTGCTGTTATTTCAGGAGCGCGAGATGGGCGTACCCCCCTATGGCAGTCGATTCATTGTGACCAAAGAGTTCCTACGCATCGATGACGGTAATGATCAGGGAGACTTCCTGCTCTATGACCGCGGCACGCGTAATATCTTTAGTGTGGCCCACGAAGATCAGACCGTGTTTGAGATTTCCTATCATCCGATAGAGATTGAACCTCCCGTCAAGCTGGACCTGGTTACACAATCCAAGGTCGATGAAGACGCCCCCTCGATCGGTGGTCAGCGCCCGGTGCATACCTCATTTTCGATCAATTCAAAGCGTTGCTTCGATGTCGTGTCTGTTCCTGAGGTGCTGGAGGATGAGGCCAGGGCGCTGGGTGAATATGCCACCACCCTCTCGGGCGAGCAGGCGAGAAATCTGCACAAGACACCGGTTGAGTTCCAGGACCCCTGCATGCTATCCAATCTGATATTTCATACCGGAGAACATACCCGGTCCGGATTTCCCATACAGGAATGGAGCTATAGCGGTTATTCCAGGGAGCTGATGGATTATCGAAAGGATTATCCGGTCTCGGATCGGTTGTTTATGGTTCCACCGGACTATAGGCGTTACAAACTGGATGCTCAGAATGAGCCGACATCAGCCTCAGAACAGGTCGAAGACAGGAAGAGCTAACCCAGGTCCATTACTGTCAGTTCACAGCCTTCTGGTGTACAGCTTAGCAGGCTGCCCTGTTCGTACCAGTCGCCCAGAACATACCGGGTGTATTCTTGTTCATTAATTAAAAATTTGTGTACCGCTGGTCGGTGGGTATGGCCATGAATCAGTGTATGTACGCCATACTCGAGCATGGTATCCCGTACGGCCTGATCATTCACATCGGTAATAATCTCGCCCTTGGCAGCAATGGCCTCAGAGCTCTTTTTTCTGAGTGACAGCACCTGCTGCAGGCGATCGGCGTAGGGCTGCGCCAGGAATTGAGCCTGCCACTCGGGATTGCGCATCATCGCTCGTAGTTGCTGATATTCGACATCATCGGTGCACAGGGTGTCGCCATGCATAAGCAGGATACGACGGCCATACAGGTCAATGACCGTATAGTCATCTAATAACTGGCAGCCACTTTGTTCCAGGAAGACCTGACCTACCAGAAAATCACGATTCCCTGCAACAAAATAGACTGAGGTGCCCTCGGTGGTCAGTGTTTTGATGGCCTTCAGTGTCTGGGCATGTTCCCGTGCCGGGTCATCATCACCAATCCAGTATTCAAACAGATCTCCGAGTATATAAAGGGCATCCGCCTGTACGGCACGACCTGCTAAAAAACGATGGAACAGGGCCTGGATATCCGGACGTTCCTTGTCCAGATGCAGGTCAGAGATAAAGAGAGTTTCAGTCACCTTCTACCAGCGTGGCCTTTTCGATCACGATGGGGTCCTGCGGTACATCCTGGTGCATACCGTGGTTTCCGGTGGGCGCGGCTACGATGGCGCTCACCACGTCCATCCCCTCGGTGACCTTTCCAAAGACACAATAGCCCCAGCCGTTAGGCGTCTCATTCTGAAAATTCAGAAAATCGTTGTCTTTCACATTGATAAAGAACTGGGCAGACGCCGAATGCGGGTCAGGGGTACGCGCCATGGCAATGGTGCCGATTTCATTGCTCAGGCCGTTATTGGCCTCATTCTGGATCGGGTCGCGGGTGGACTTTTCCGACATGTCGGGATTAAAACCACCGCCCTGGATCATAAATCCGGGGATGACTCTATGAAAGATGGTGCCGTCATAGTGGCCGTCTTTAACGTACTGAACAAAGTTCTTGACGGTTTCCGGGGCCTTTTCGGCGTAGAGTTCGATAACAATGACACCCTTGCTGGTCTCCATACGGACCTGGGGATTCTGGCTTTCGCTCATAGCATTACATCCGGTGAAATGAATCAGAGCCGCAAACAGTACCAAAATTTGGGGCAGAATGCGCATCTAGTTACTCCTGATGGTGGGCTTGAAAGTGTCGCATCATAGGATCTTTTGCCCAGGCTTCGCAAACCGGGTGCTTTCCGTTATGCTTCGGCGCTTGGTATAAATAGGGTTTGATCATCTCGTGCGGCCATCATGGCCGAAATGCATGGCCTTTTCAGGGTTGGATTCAATGTTGAAGATTTACAACAGTCTGAGTAAGCAAAAAGAAACCTTTATCCCCATAGAGCCCGGGAAGGTCAGGATGTATGTCTGTGGTATGACGGTTTACGACTATTGTCATGTAGGGCATGCACGCGTACTCGTCGTGTTTGATGTGGTTTATCGATACCTCCGCTACCGGGGGTATGATGTCACCTATGTACGCAATATCACCGATATCGACGATAAGATTATTAAACGCGCCCTGGAAAATGGTGAAGAGTTTCATGCCCTGACCCAGCGATTTATCGAGGCCATGCATGAAGATGCTGAGGCCATTGGCGTGCTGCAGCCTGATCTGGAGCCCAAGGCCACCGACAACATCGACGCCATCCTGGACATGATCAGTATCCTGGAAGAAAAGGGTCTGGCCTACCAGGCGGAAAACGGGGATGTTTACTATTCGGTCAAGTCCTTTCCTGACTATGGCAAGCTGTCACATAAGAATCTGGATGACCTGCAGGCCGGTAGTCGGGTCGAGGTCGATGAGGCCAAGCAAGACCCGCTGGATTTCGTGCTCTGGAAACCCGCCAAGCCCGATGAGCCGATGTGGGATTCGCCCTGGGGCCAGGGCCGGCCAGGCTGGCACATCGAGTGCTCCGCCATGTCGACACGCTTTCTGGGCAATCATTTCGATATCCATGGGGGTGGTCTGGATCTACAGTTCCCGCACCATGAGAACGAAATCGCACAAAGTGAGGGCTGCACGGGCGAACACTTTGTAAATTACTGGATGCATAACGGATTTGTGCGCATCAATGAGGAAAAGATGTCCAAGTCCCTGGGTAATTTCTTTACCCTGCGCGAGGTGCTGGAACGTTATCAGGGTGAAGAGATTCGGGCCTTCATTCTTAGTAGCCATTACCGTAGCCCACTGAATTATTCCGATGAGCAGCTGGATCATGCACGCCAGGCGTTGACTCGGCTCTATACGGCCTTGCGTGGTCTGGATGATGCGCAGCCTCTGGATGATGGAAATTATGAGGCCCGCTTCCAGGCGGCCATGGATGACGATTTCAATACCGCCGAGGCCATGGCCGTTCTGTTCGATCTGGCCCGTGAGATCAACAAAGCAAGAGAGGCGGACTCTCAGAGGGCAGCAGGGCTGGCTTCACTCTTATGTCAACTGGGTTCTGTACTGGGATTGCTTCAGACGGATCCGGAGACCTACCTCAAGGGGGGTGATTCAGGCACAGGGCATGGTTTGAGCGATATCGAGATCGAGGATCTAATCGAGGCTCGCCAGCAGGCCCGACAGGACAAGAACTGGGCCGAGTCCGACCGAATTCGAGATCGGCTTCAGGAGGCCGGTATTATCCTGGAAGACGGCGCTCAGGGCACCAGCTGGCGCAGGCAGTAGACATAGCGGCTAAGGGTAGTATCTATTATCCTTGTAACTGATGTTACTGTATTTTTACAACTGGGTATTTGGTGAATTGTTGAACCTGGCTCCTAAACTGAGTTGGGCGCTATTAGTACAGTCTGCTTGTTCAACTATCTTCATTGTTCAGGAGTCCTCATTATGATCAGTATGCCTGCGCTTGTTAGGCCGATCAGTCTTATAGCGTTCTTACTTTTTCTTGCTGTGGCATACGCTGATACAACAGCCACCCCGAGTGGTTTTACTTCTACCGTTAACTCCGAAGTTATCAAGAGCAAAATGCAGGAACTTGAAGGGGCAACGGACCTTGATGAAGAGACCAGGAAAAAAATAAATGACCTTTACCAGAAAACACTAACTAATCTTGAAAAAGCCAATGCTAATCTGCGAGCCGCTACTGAATATGAACTAGCAAGAAAAACAGCGGCTGGCGAGGCACGCAAAATTCGGCGGGAACTTGAGGAGAAAATCAAGAAAGAGCCTGAAGTCACCCTGGATATTAACGATAAAACGTCTCTGAAAGACATCGAACAGCAACTGCTTACAGAAAAGGCTAACCAGGCTGCGGTGAGCGCGAAACTCTCGGAGATTGAACAAAAATTGATCGATCAGGCGAACCGTCCTGTGGAGGCAAGACAGCAACTGACCGATGCTCAGCAGAGACAGGAGGGCCTGGCCAGGGAATTGAATTTACCACCAGCCAGTGGTGATCCGAAAGATGTGATCCAGGCAAAGCGATGGGTTATGGAGTCGGAACGATTAGTACTCAGTGAAAAGGTGCATATGCTGGATCAGGAGCTCCTGAGTCAGCCAATGCGCATTGACTTGCTCAAGGCTCAGCGTGATTTGGCAAGACATAATCTCAGCCGTATTAACAAACGGATAGATCTTCTTACTGAGCTGGTTAATGAACGACGGCACCAGGAGGCTCAGGCGGCTGTCGCAGAGTCGGAAGCCATCACTGATGAGACGGTGGGAAAGCCCGCCATTCTTCATGTGGTGGCAGAAGAAAATACTGCCCTGAGTCAGGTACTGTTTTCTCTGGCGGCTACCAGACAATATGTTACTTCTCAGATCGACCGTGTCAGCGAAGAAGCGAACCGTATTGAGTCGGAATATAATCGTGCTCAGAAAAAGCTGGAAATAGCAGGCCTGGGGCAAATCCTGGGGCAATTGCTTCAGGAACAACGGCAGGCCTTACCGGATCTCAGGGCGTATCGCAAGGAGGCGAAGATCAGGGAGCAGTTGAACGTTGCATCGGTGCTCCGCCAGATCGATTTTAATGAAGAACGCAGTAAATTGACTGATGTTGACGCCGAAGTTGAACGTATGGCTGAAAACCTCGATCAGGAGGGCATCGAGCCCATAAAAGCAGAGTTGAGAGACCTGCTCCTTAGAAAGCGAGAGCTGCTGGATAAGGCGATTTCTGCAGATGAGGCCTACCTACGTTCACTGGGTGAACTGGATCAGGCGCAAAGAAAACTACTCGAAACCTCTGAGGCCTACGATAACTTTTTAGCTGAACATCTCCTGTGGATACGTAGTACTGCTCCGGTTAGTCGGGCTGCTGTTAACCACATACCTAGCGATATTGCTGTGGTTCTTTCTCCCAAAAGCTGGATCGATACCTTTAATGATCTTATTAAGACAGCGATAAGCAACCCTTATTTTTATCTGTTCATCCTGGTGTTTTTAATACTTCAGTGGAAAAGGCGATCTATGCTGGCGGCCTTAGAGGCAACGGCTGTTAATCTTAAAAAGGTTTCAACGGATAAATTAAGTTATACCTTTGAGGCTATATTGCTGACAGTATTACTCGCAGCACAGTGGCCATTATTGCTAGCTATCGTTGGTGCGTTACTTCAGGAGTCGTTACAGTCAACTGATTTCAGCCGGGCGGTGGGTGAAGTGCTGTTACGTCTATCCATCGCGCTGTTCTCATTGCGAGCCTTTAAAATGATATGCCTCCCTCATGGGCTGGCCGATGCTCATTTTAAATGGCCTGAGTCCAGCCTGAGTCTGTTACGTAAAGAACTACACCGATTCACATTAATTGCCATGATCAGTGCATTTGTTGCCATGTTGTCAATAAGAGTGGCTCCGGTCACCCAGGGGGGGGCGCTGGCCATTTTGGCATTTATAGTATTACTGGTTGCCCTGGCCTTTTTTCTTTTTCAGGTGTTTCACCCCAGGCGAGGGGCCTTTCATCAATACCTGGATCGGCATCCGAAATCGACACTCACACGCTTGAGATATCTATGGTTTTCGTTAGTGGTGGGAGGGCCGCTGGTCTTTGCTGGTCTGGCTGTTGATGGCTATATCTATACCGCAGGTACACTCCTGATTAAAATGACTACTACCCTGTGGCTAATTCTTGACCTGGTTCTTATACAGCAATTTGCGTTACGTTGGTTATTACTCATGCATCGTAGGCTGGCCCTCAAGGCTGCCATAGAGCGGCGGGAGGCGGCTCGAGTACAGGCGGAAGAGAAAGCAAGGGAGGCCGGTGAAGAAGTTCCGACACTATCTGATGAAGGGGTGTTGAGCGTTGAAGAGGCTCAGGTGGATCTTAATGCCCTGAGTGTAGAGAGTAAGAAACTGCTAAATCTTGCTTTGGGGCTGGCTGGTCTGGCAGGGCTCTGGTTTATCTGGTCAGATCTTTTTCCCGCATTTAGTATCTTTGAAGATGTGGTGCTATGGACTCGCTCGGCGACAGTGTCCGGGGTAGAGGAGAATATACCGGTTACTCTGGTTGATGTTGCCTTTACCTTGCTGATTATTGTCGTGACGATCCTGGCTATTAAACGATTGCCATCGCTACTTGAGATCATATTGCTACAGCGACTGGATATGACGCCGGGCAGCCGCTATGCAGCCAAGGCCCTGGTCAGCTATACCATTGGAACAATAGGAGTCTTGTACGCCTTACAGGTCATTGGTTTTAGCTGGTCTAAGATACAGTGGCTGGCGGCAGCACTGACAGTAGGTATCGGTTTTGGCCTGCAGGAGATTGTGGCGAACTTTATTTCTGGCCTGATTATTCTTTTTGAACGGCCTATCAGGGTCGGTGACGTTGTGACCATTGGTGATACCGATGGCGTGGTGACAAAGATCCAGATTCGGGCAACCACCATACGTAACTGGGACAGGAAGGAGTTACTGGTTCCTAATAAGGAGTTTATAACCAATCGCCTGCTTAACTGGTCATTGTCGGATCCGATTACTCGAGTTCACGTACCCGTGGGTATTGCCTATGGCAGTGATGTGCAGAAGGCGATGAAGCTAATGGTAGAGGCTGCCTCTGAAAATAAGTTTGTCCTTGATGATCCAAAACATTATGTGATCTTTACCCTGTTTGGTGATAATTCACTAAATCTGGAGCTCAGGGCATTTCTGGGTACGATTGAGGATCGCCTGCTGGTGGTTTCACAGTTGCATGAAGCAATTAATACAAAATTCAATGAGGCCGGTATCGTGATTTCCTTCCCACAAAGGGATGTACATCTGGATACTACTCAGCCCCTGGATATACGGCTTCATCATAGAGATAAAGACATACCAGAAAAACCCTGAAATCCACGAAATATTCATATCGATATGAGAGTCATAGATAAACCGCTATATTTGTTGAAGCATTTGATAAGGGTATTGACTTGCGGGCTGGTGGGCGGCTTTCTGGTGTTGATCGCTGTTTTTATCTCTTACCTGGATAATCGACCAGACCTTCATCTATGGCATAAGGAGATTCTTGAAGAGGAATACACGGCCGACGCACCGATTCGGGATCTGGAAGGGTATCTGGCGTTAGAAGAACGATTGTTCACAGAGCTTGATACCAAGATCTATGACCGGATTAAGCCCAAGGACCGCAAACTGATTAATCGCTATCACAGTGGTAGCCTGTCCGACCCGTCTCGTTGGCCGACCAACTGGAACAGGACCTTTGAACTGAAAGCCAGGACATCTCATTCGGGGGTACTGCTATTACATGGAATGTCTGACTCTCCCTATAGTCTCAGGGTATTAGGCCAGCATTTGAATGAGATGGGGGCCTCGGTAGTGGGCTTGCGTTTGCCGGGTCATGGTACAGCACCTTCCGGACTGGTTGAGGTTCATTGGCAGGATATGGCAGCGGCAGTCAACCTGGCTTTAAACCATTTACGTAAGGAACTGGGCGACAGTCCAATCTACATTGTTGGATATTCCAACGGGGCAGCCCTGGCTGTTTACCACGCTCTGAAGTCTCAAAGTGATGATTCACTCGTTGAAGTGGATGGTCTGATCCTGATTTCACCGGCCATTGGTGTCACCAAGTTTGCTGCGCTGGCCATCTGGCAGGCACGTCTGGGGCATCTACTGGGTCTCGATAAACTGGCATGGAATGCTATCCTTCCCGAGTACGATCCCTATAAGTATGGATCATTTGCGATTAACGCGGGAGACCAGTCGTACAGGATAAGTCTGGCGATACAGGATCAACTGGATCGACTGACTACCGATCAACTTCAAGATCTGCCACCCATCCTGGCCTTTCAGTCTATTGTCGATGCCACGGTATCCGTGCCTGCAGTTGTTCATGGTTTATTTGAGCGTTTGCCAAAGGCCGGCCATGAACTGGTGCTTTTTGATATCAACCATATCTATGAAATAGAGAACCTTCTTAAAGAGAGTCCACGAGCACCAATCAATAGTCTTTTTGATGACTCCATTAAGCCCTATACATTCACGCTGGTTACTAATGAACGTGACGATGGCAATGGGGTGATTGCACAAATCAAGTCGGAGGGGGGTTCCAGTTGGCAGGTTCACCCACTTGATATTGACTGGCCCTCGGGGCTTTATTCTCTCTCTCATGTGGCGATGCCGATTTCTGAATATGATCCCCTCTATGGTGGGCCCAATGCTCACAAGAGCCCGGGAATAGAATTAGGTAAGCTGGCCTTGCGAGGTGAGCGTGGCGTGCTTCAGATTGGCGCAGAGGGAATGCTACGGCTCAGGTGGAATCCTTTCTACCCCTATCTGGAACAGCGAGTGCTTGATTTTATGGGACTGAGTTTCGTTTCGAAAACAGCTGTTCAGGAAGTTATGCCAGTAAGCAGGTCTGTTGAGAATAAAAATACAACATCCACTAGCAATGACTTTACACCCTGCTCGAATCCACGACCGGAGGTCTGTACACAGCAATATGATCCCGTCTGTGCGCGGCATCAGAACGGAGTCTTTCAGAACTATTCCAACAGCTGTATGGCCTGTTCTCAACCCGAGGTTCAGGCATATAGAGCGGGTGCCTGTGAATAAATAAACTCCTTTTCAGATTCCGGTGATTCAGTGCGACGGGTGGCGATTAAAGTTTCCCTGGTTTCTCACGTTATACTGACTATCATTGGCTTAAAGCATAAATTGTTGGGGACGGTTCGATAAGCCCCGGTATTCTGAGAAATTTGTTTATATCCTTTCTGCTCTTTGGTCTGGCGATGGGGCTGGTATTTCCACTTTAAGCAGAATTTTTCGTTGACTGGAAACCGGGCATGAAGATCTGCTTCATAGTGGGCTGCGTGGTGGCCGGACTCTCCATTAGGGCCGCGAATTATTTCGTTTGTAAGATCGTGTTACTCAAACGCCTGGCACGGATATCTGAGGTCGCTCAGGCGATTAGCCGCAATGACTTCACACATCAGTGTTCCATGCAGAGCCATGATCTCATCGGTACGATTGTGAGCAGTTTTAATCGCTCGGCCGAGAACCTGCGCAGTATGATTGGTCAGATTGGTCAGTCGACTAGCTAACTTGAGGAGCAGGTTTATCAGATTAATCAACTGGCCGAAGAGAGTAGCCTGGCCGCCAGTGGACAGCAGTCCGAGACCGAACAGATGGCCCATGCCATGGCGGAATTGAGCGAAAGTGTTCACCGGATCTCTGCCATGGCTCAGCAGGCGGCCGATTCTGTTTCTCAGGCAGATGGGCAGGCCACAGAGGGATCGGCAATTGCGAATGAGGCGATAGTATCGATTTCATCGCTGGGTAAGGCTACCGAGCAGGCCTCCCAGGTCGTCCATGACCTGGAACAGAAGAGTGATAGTATTGGCGTGTTCATGGACGTGATTCGAGGAATCGCAGAGCAGACCAACCTGTTGGCCCTGAATGCAGCGATTGAGGCCGCCCGTGCCGGCGAGCAGGGTCGAGGATTTACCGTGGTGGCGGACGAGGTGCGCACACTGGCGACCCGGACACAGAAATCCACCGAAGATATCGAGGGAATCATCCGGTTATTACAACAGGGTGCCCGTGATGCGGTAGAGGTCATGGGTGCGGCCCAGACCAAGGCCGGTGCAACCGAGGAGCGTTTCCAGGAGGCGGGACGACTACTCAGCGAGATTGCTAACTCGATTCATCGAGTCAATGAGCTTAGTGATGGCGTGGCGCAGGCTGCGGAGCGCCAGGATGAGGTCGTGGCCGGTGTGAATGGTCCTATCGAAACCATGCGCAGTATCTCGACTCAGACCAGCGAGAGGGCCAGTCAA
>JANTGN010000078.1 GCA_024762895.1 Thiotrichales bacterium | reverse complement strand
CCGCCGACAAAATATTCTTCCGTGGAGGTGTTTTTACGGGAGAAGTAAATGCCAATCGCCGCCATCCCCATGAGATAGGCCAGCAAAGTGACGATATCCAGATTGTCCAGCTTCATAGGGGTCTCTTACACTTTTCAGGGCATCTTAGCCATATTTGGCATCAAAGGTCAGCATCCCTTTCAATATGCAGGCCCCGGAAACCCGAACCCAGGACACCGCAGGAACCAGTCAAGCCTAATCGCGGGAAGTTCAGCTAAGCGCAAGATGAAGCCAGTAGAAATGGTCGGAGCGAGAGGATTTGAACCTCCGACCCCCTCGTCCCGAACGAGGTGCGCTACCAAACTGCGCCACGCTCCGATAAAAAATTGAGCAATCCTAACTAGAAATTTCGATTAACGGAAAAATCCGCCAACGCCATCAGGGCCTTTTTATACGGTGAATCTGCAATAGGCTCAAGATACTCCATGGCCTTTTTCGCCTCTGCGCGCGCCACGGATTCAGTGTAGGCGATAGCCCCGGTTGCTTCAATTGCTGCCAGCACTGGCTCGATCAGATCATGACCACCCTGTTCAATGGCCTTTCTCACCACGTCCGCCTGCTGCTCGTCACCCCTTTGCATGGCGTAGATCAGAGGAAGAGTCGGCTTGCCCTCGGCAAGGTCATCACCCACGTTCTTGCCCATTTCATCACTAGAGGCACTGTAATCCAGCACGTCGTCAATCAGCTGAAAGGCCGTCCCCAGATGCATCCCATAGGCCGCCATGGAACGTTCTGTATTCTCCGGCAATCCTGCAAGCACCGCACCCAGCTGACTGGCTGCCTCGAAGAGCTTTGCCGTCTTGGAGTGTATGACCTCCATATACCGTGCCTCTGTGGTATCTGGGTCATGGCAGTTGAGTAACTGCAGCACCTCGCCCTCGGCAATGACATTGGTGGCCTCTGACAGAATCTCCATGACTCTCATCTGCCCAACCTCAACCATCATCTGAAAGGCCCGCGAATAGAGAAAGTCACCAACCAGGACACTGGCCTCATTGCCAAAAAGGGCGTTGGCCGTTTCCTTACCCCGACGCAGTTCAGAAGAATCCACGACATCATCATGCAGCAGGGTGGCGGTATGAATAAACTCGATAATGGCTGCCACCAGATGCTGTTGATCACCCTCGTACTTACAGGCACCTGCTGACAGAATGACCAGGGCGGGACGTAAGCGTTTACCGCCGCTGGAGACGATGTAATGCCCCAGCTGATTAACCAGTACCACCTCTGAATGCAATTTCTTAAGGATCAGCGTATTCACTGACCCCATATCATTCTCAATCAGATCGAGCACGGGCTGGAGGGAATATTCATTCATCAATAAGGACGGGAAATTCTATGGCATAAAGGCCCGCATGCTAGGTAGACTCTGTCGGGGTGTCAAGAATAACCCATTTTGAATCTTACCAGGCATTGACGTGGGCCTGGCTTGCCGGTAGAATTCCGCCTCTTTTTTAGCGAGTGCTTACTGGAGCAGGCAAATGTACGCTGTAATCGCTACAGGTGGAAAACAATACCGTGTCGCACAAGGCGACACCATCCGCGTCGAGAAACTGACTGCGGACGAAGGCAGCACTGTCGAATTTGAAAATGTCCTCATGATCACTGATGGTGATGACGTCAAAATCGGTGCGCCCTATGTAGATGGTGGCAAGGTCAGCGCCACCATCAAGGCCCATGGCCGCGGCAAGAAGGTCGAGATCGTCAAATTCCGTCGCCGCAAGCACCATCGTAAACAGATGGGTCATCGCCAGAGCTATACCGAGATCGAAATCACCGGTATCAGCGCCTAAAGACGAGGTAATAGTAAAATGGCACATAAAAAAGCAGGCGGTAGTACACGAAACGGTCGCGATTCGATTTCCAAGCGTCTTGGCGTCAAACGCTTTGGCGGCCAGGAAGTGAATGCCGGCAATATCCTGGTTCGCCAGCGTGGCACCCAGTTCCACCCCGGTACCAACGTTGGCTGCGGCAAGGATCACACCCTGTTCGCACTGGTTGACGGCAAGGTCGTGTTTGAGACCAAGGGCCCCAAGAACCGCAAGCATATCAGTATCGTTCCCTCGGCCTGAGGCAGAACGCAGCGATATGCCAAAGCCCCGCATCGTCGGGGCTTTTTTATTTCAGAGCGTTTACAATCCCCTCATGAAATTTGTCGATGAAGCAACAATTCAGGTAACGGCTGGCAATGGCGGGAATGGCATTGTCAGTTTCCGCCGGGAAAAGTATATTCCCTTTGGCGGCCCCGATGGTGGTGACGGTGGTGATGGCGGCAGCGTCTACCTGGTCGCGAGCCACGACAACAACACCCTGGCCGATTTTCGTCACGTGCGCAGCTATCAGGCCGAACGTGGCCAGAACGGCATGGGACGAAATTGCACGGGCAAGAGCGCCGAAGACCTGGAGATCATCGTGCCCGTTGGCACTATGGTCTACGATACCGAGACCGAAGAGCTGATCGGTGACCTGACCGAGGATGGGCAGCGCCTCAAGGTTGCCCAGGGTGGCTTTCACGGCCTGGGCAATACACGCTATAAAAGCTCAACCAACCGGGCCCCACGACAGCAAACCAATGGCAGCCCCGGGGAATCTCGCGAGCTGCGTCTGGAACTCAAGGTACTGGCCGATGTGGGACTTCTGGGCATGCCCAATGCGGGCAAATCCACCCTCATCAGCTCGGTCTCAGGAGCCAGACCCAAGATTGCCGATTATCCCTTTACCACGCTATATCCCAACCTGGGCGTAGTTCGCACGGCCGCCCACAAGAGTTTTGTGATTGCCGATATCCCCGGCGTCATCGAAGGCGCTGCCGAGGGCGCCGGACTGGGCATACAGTTCCTCAAACATTTATCACGTACCCGGCTGCTACTCCATCTGGTCGATATTGCCCCCATGGACGAGCACACCGACCCGGCTGAGGAGGTGCGTATCATTGCTGCCGAACTGGAAAAATTCAGCCCCGATCTCGCCACCAAGCCTCGATGGCTGGTGTGTAACAAGATCGACGTGCTGCCGGAAGAGGAGCGCGAGGCACGCTGCAGGTCGCTGGTCGAGGCACTTAACTGGGAAGGCCCCTGGTTTATGATATCCGCATCGGAGCGTATCGGAACAGAGCAACTGACCTACGACATCATGAATTACCTGGACGAGCATCAAGACGATGAATGAACGCTGGGTCATTAAGATCGGTAGCTCCCTGGTCACCGATGAGGGGCGCGGCCTCGATCACCAGGCCATCATGGCCTGGGCACAGCAGATCGTCACCCTGAGGAATCAGGGTATCGATACCGTCCTGGTTTCATCCGGTGCGGTGGCAGAAGGCATGAGCCGCATGGGATGGAAAACCCGACCCAGCAGTTTGCATGAGTTACAGGCCGCAGCCGCCATTGGCCAGATGGGACTGATTCAGGCCTACGAGGCCTATTTCCAGCAGCATGGCCTGCATTCGGCCCAGGTGTTGCTCACGCATGATGACCTGGCCGACCGCAAGCGTTATCTAAACGCCCGTACCACGCTACGCACCCTGTTGGGCCTGGGCGTCATCCCTGTCGTCAATGAAAACGATACCGTGGCCACCGATGAGATCCGTTTTGGCGATAACGACACCCTGGCGGCACTGGTAGCCAACCTCGTCGAGGCCGATACCCTGGTTATCCTGACCGACATCGATGGTGTTTATACCGGTAATCCGCATAGCGACCCCGAGGCCAAACTCATACCTACCGCCCATGCCTGGGACCGCAAACTGGACAGTTATGCAGGCCCCTCGGCCTCCATCCTAGGCAGTGGCGGCATGAGCACGAAGATCACTGCTGCCCGCCGTGCGGCGCGATCTGGCGCCCGCACCATCATCGCATCCGGACGCGCCCCCAAGGTCCTGCCAAGACTCAGGGAAGGTGAGCAGATAGGTACTCGCCTGCTACCTGACAAGGAGCCACTGGCGGCTCGCAAACAATGGATTGCAGGGCAACTCAAGGCCAGAGGCGAATTATGGCTGGACCATGGGGCTGCCAGGGTGATTCGTGAGAAAGGCAGCAGCCTGCTGCCCGTTGGCATTACCCAGGTCAAGGGGAGCTTCAGCAGGGGCGAGGTCGTTAGCTGCCTGAGCCCCGATGGTGAGGAGGTTGCGCGGGGCCTATCCAATTACTCGGCCGACGAGGCCCGAAAACTGGCAGGCCATCCCTCTGATCTTATCCCCACCCTGCTGGGCTACGAAGATGAACCCGAGCTGATTCATCGCGATAACCTGGTGATTGTATAAGCGAATGATCCAAACAAAGACCAATAAAAAAGCCGGCTAAAAGCCGGCTTTTTTATTGGATTCGAGACACCCGATCAGGCAGACATCGCCTTGATCTTTGCATTCATACGACTCTTGTCACGAGCAGCCTTATTCTTGTGAATCAGACCTTTGGTTACTGAACCGTCAATAACCGGCTCGGCAGCCTTGAAAGCTGCTACCGCAGTTTCCTTGTCGCCGGACTCAATCGCATTGATGACTTTCTTTGCGGCTGTACGCATACGAGAACGCAGCGCCATGTTGTGCGCGCGATTCTTGTCAGCCTGGCGGGCCCGTTTCCTGGCTTGTGCTGAATTGGCCAAGGTTAGCTCCTGAACGTAGTACGTGAAAAAGGTCGCGTACTATGCCAATTCAGATGCCCACTGTCAAGCCCCACAGGGGGTTGGGCTATACTTTCATATTCCGGGACAGGCCACCTATGCAGCCCCACCCAGCTTCAATTTCAAGGCCCAGAGAAATCGGTATGGACAAGACCGCTACACCTAGACGACCGAATCAGCTATCGTACGGCCTTTTATAATGTAATCCACAAGGCCTGACCCTGAGCGCATCACTCCTCAAGTCCTCCGCTGTAGTCAGCGGCATGACCCTGATTTCCCGTCTATTCGGCTATGTACGGGACATGGTGATCGCCATCGTGTTTGGTGCCAGCGGCCTCACCGATGCCTTTTTCGTGGCGTTTCGAATTCCCAACCTGTTTCGACGCATGTTTGCCGAAGGGGCCTTTTCTCTGGCCTTTGTCCCCATCTTTTCCGAATACCGGGAAAAACACAGCGAAAAGGAGCTGCATGCCCTGGCCGATCACACGGCCGGCGCGCTGGGTCTCGCTTTATTCATTATCACGGCCATCGGTATACTCGCCGCCCCCTGGGTCATTCGCCTCTTTGCCCCAGGTTTTGACACCACTGGGGAACGTTATGAACTAGCGGTTCAGATGCTCCGCATCACCTTTCCCTATCTTCTTTTTATCTCCCTGACCGCCCTGTCAGCAGGCATACTGAATAGTTATGGCCGTTTTGCCATACCAGCCTTCACCCCCGTACTGTTAAACCTGTCATTGATCGGTGCTGCAGTGATCATCTCACCCATGATGGCCGAGCCGGTAATGGCACTGGCCTGGGGGGTCTTTATTGCCGGCATCGCCCAACTTGCAGTACAGATTCCGGCCCTGATGCGCATAGGCATGTTGCCGCGTCTGCGTTTTAAACGCGGCGATCCAGGCGTCAAAAAGATCCTGGACCTGATGCTGCCCGCCCTGTTTGGTTCCTCGGTGGCCCAGATCAATATCCTGATCAACACCCTGATTGCCTCCTTCCTGATCAGCGGCAGTATCAGCTGGCTTTATTATTCGGACCGCTTTGTAGAACTACCACTGGCACTGTTTGGCGTGGCCATCGGCACCGTCATCCTGCCAAAGCTGTCCCGTGATCACAGCAACCAGTCGACCGATGCTTTTTCCCATACCGTGGGCTGGGCCTTGCGCCTCACCCTGTTGATGGCCATACCGGCCATGATCGGCCTGATCGCCCTGGCCAGGCCGATATTAATCACGCTCATTCAATATGGCGCCTTTAACCCCCATGATGCCTTTATGGCCGCGCTGAGCCTGATGGCCTATGCCCTGGGTGTACCCGCCTTTATGCTGGTAAAGATCCTCGCTCCCGGCTTTTATTCTCGCCAGGACAGCCGCACCCCCGTACGCATTGGAATTATTGCCGTAATCGCCAATATTCTGCTGAACCTGCTCATCGTATTACCCTGGTATCAATCGGGCGCCCTGGCGCCTCATGCCGGCCTCGCACTCGCAACGGCTCTGGCCGGCTATATTAATGCCGGCCTGCTTTACCGGCGCCTGAGGCAGGAGGAGGTCTACCAGGGCACGGCAGGAAATGGCCTGATCGTATTACGCCTGTTGACTGCCGGAGTCATCATGGGGGCCTCGCTCTATTATCTCAGTCCCAATGCCCCGACCTGGTATGGCTGGGATGCCTTTGAGCGCGCCTATCACCTGGCAGGTCTTATCGCGGCCGGGGCGAGTATTTATTTCGGCAGCCTGGGGATCATGGGACTACGCCCTCGACACTTCAGCAACCCTTCCTGATACAGTAAGACCATGGAACTGATACGCGGTGAATATAATCTACGAGAACGTCATCGAGGTTGTGTGGCAACGATAGGTAATTTCGATGGTATCCACCTGGGCCACCAGGCCGTGCTGGGGCAACTGGCCGAGAAGGCGGACGATCTCAAACTACCGACCACGGTGATTAGTTTCGAACCCCTGCCCCGTGAGTACTTCTCACATGGTCATTCCGCCACTCGGCTTACCCGTACCCGAGAAAAAGTCCAGGCCCTGAAGCGCTATTCGGTCGATCGCCTGCTGCTGCTACATTTTAATGAAGAACTGGCCGCCCTGAGTGCAAAAGCGTTTGTCCAGCGAATCCTGGTGGATGGCCTGGATATACGGCATCTGGTGATAGGAGATGATTTTCGCTTTGGAAAAGGACGCGAGGGCGACTTTCACTTCCTGCGCGAGATGGGCGCCCATTATGGCTTTCATGTCTCCAATATGGTGGCCTTTCCCATTGAGAATCACAGAGTCAGTAGTACCCGGATCCGTGATGCACTCATTCGAGGAGACCTGGCCACAGCAGAACAGCTATTGGGTCGACCCTATCGCCTCAGTGGCAGGGTTATACATGGCAACAAGCTAGGCCGGGAGATCGGTTTTCCAACCGCCAATATGCGCTTTGGCAATTACAACCCTCCCCTGAGCGGCATCTTCGTGGTCGAGGTCTTTGGCCTGGATGAAGAGCCCTGGCCAGGGGTGGCCAGCCTGGGGGTGCGTCCCACCATCGACAAAGACAATACCGAATATTTCCTGGAGGTCTTCCTGTTTGACTTTAACGAGGATATCTATGGGCGTCATCTACAGGTAGACTTCCTGCATAAATTACGTGATGAAGAACGCTATGAAGGGCTCGATGCGCTCACCGCCCAGATTAAAATTGACGTAGAAAACGCAAAACAATTTATCGAAGCACGCAACACTTGTTAATATACGCCCTGTTTTCCCAGAACTCGATTCAAAACCCGTGACTGACTACAAGAACACACTCAACCTGCCGCAGACCGATTTCCCAATGCGCGGCAACCTGGCCAAGCGTGAGCCCGATATGCTGGCGAGCTGGGAAAAGCAGGGTCTATATAGCAAGATCCGCCAACATTCCGCTGGTCGTGAGAAATTTATCCTTCACGATGGCCCCCCCTATGCCAATGGTGAAATCCACCTCGGCCATGCCGTCAACAAGGTGCTCAAGGACATCATCATAAAAAGCAAAACCCTGAGTGGTTTTGATGCCCCCTTTGTCCCTGGATGGGACTGCCATGGCCTGCCGATTGAGCTTCAGGTGGAAAAAAAGATGGGCAAGGCGGGTAGAAGCGTGACCGCTGACAAATTCCGTGATGCCTGCCGTGACTATGCCCGCGAACAGGTCAATATTCAGCGCGAGGGCTTCAAGCGGATGCAGGTCATGGGGGACTGGGATAATCCCTACCTCACCATGGATTTCAGATACGAGGCGGATATCATCCGCACCCTCGGTCGGATTATTGAAAAAGGCCATTTGCACAAGGGCTCCAAGCCGGTGCACTGGTGCACCGACTGCGGCTCGGCTCTGGCCGAGGCTGAAGTAGAGTATGAGGACAAAACCTCCTATGCCATTGATGTCCGCTTTGAGCTTGCCGATCCTTCATCTGTGCCCTCCTGCTTTAAAGGCACCACAGGCGAAGGTCCCACCTCCATCATAATCTGGACTACGACTCCCTGGACCCTGCCCGCCAACCAGGCCGTCGCCCTGCATCCGGATCTGGAATATGCACTGATCCAGCTGGGGGATGAACAGATCATTCTGGCAAGCGATCTTATGGCCGGATCGCTTGAGCGCTATGGGCTGGGAACCGGGCAGGTACTAGCCTACTGCAAGGGAAACGAGCTTGAGGGCCTGAAGCTTAAACACCCCTTCTATGATCGCGTTGTACCGATCATCCTTGGTGAACACGTCACTACCGAGGCTGGAACCGGTGCCGTCCATACCGCGCCAGGGCATGGACAAGATGATTATATTGTCGGTCAGAAATACGGTCTTCCTGTCGAAAGCCCTGTGGGAGGTGATGGAAAGTTCCTTCCAGGCACCCAGTATTTCGAAGGCGAGAGCGTACATGCCGCCAATGGGCATGTCATCGAGGTCCTGAAGGAACATGGCACATTGATGCGGGAAGACAAGCTTCGTCATTCCTACCCCCATTGCTGGCGGCACAAAACACCGATCATTTTTCGCGCAACGCCGCAGTGGTTTATCAGCATGGAACAAAACGGCCTGCGCAGTTCGGCCCTGCAAACGATAAAGGACGTCACATGGATGCCTGACTGGGGCCAGGCACGCATAGAAGGCATGATAGAGGGACGGCCCGACTGGTGTATTTCACGGCAGCGCAACTGGGGCGTGCCGATTGCACTGTTTGTGCATAAAATCAGTGGCGAACTGCACCCGAAGACCGGCGACCTCATCGAGCTGGTGGCAAAGCGGATCGAGGAGAAAGGCATTGATGCCTGGTTTGACCTTGAGCCTGCAGAGCTACTGGGCGAAGCGTCCGTCGATTACGACAAGGTGATGGACACGCTGGATGTCTGGTTCGATTCCGGGGTAACCCATGCCGCTGTGCTGGAACGCAGGGAGGATCTGCGCCGTCCTGCCGATTTATATCTTGAGGGTTCCGATCAACACCGAGGCTGGTTCCAGTCCTCCCTGCTCACCTCCGTGGCGACTACCGGTAAGGCACCGTATAAAGCAGTGCTTACTCACGGCTTTACCGTTGATGAGAAAGGACACAAGATGTCCAAGTCCCTGGGTAATGGGGTCGATCCGGTAAAAGTCGCCAACACCCTTGGCTCGGATATCCTGCGCCTCTGGATTGCGTCCACCGACTATCGCTACGAGATGACCTATTCAGACGAGGTACTGAAACGTACCGCCGATGCCTACCGCCGCATACGTAACACTGCCCGCTTCCTGCTCTCAAACCTGAGTGGCTTTGACCCTGAAAAGAATATGCTGCAACCGGAGCAGATGCTGGCACTGGATCGCTGGGCCGTGGATCAGGCGCGCCTGCTACAGGCGGATATCCTGAAGGCCTATGATGAGTACCAGTTCCACCTGATCTACCAGAAACTACACAACTTCTGTTCCGTAGAAATGGGCAGCTTTTACCTGGACATCATCAAGGATCGGCAGTACACCACCCAGGCCAACAGCATTGCTCGACGCTCCGCACAAACCGCTATGTACCATGTCATCGAGGCCATGGCCCGATGGATGGCTCCGATACTGAGCTTCACCGCCGAGGAGATCTGGCGACAGATACCTGGTCCTCATGGGGAAAGCATCTTCTTCGAGGGCTGGTACGAGGAACTTGCAGCCCTGCCCGAGTCATTTGAGTTTTCTTCGGCATTCTGGAAAGAGATACTCGAGGTGCGTACCGAGGTCAGTAAGGTACTGGAGAATGTCCGCAAAGAAGGCAAGATCGGCTCTTCTCTAGATGCAGAAATAGATCTCTACTGCTCAGAAGACCTGCTGCATAAGCTCTCAAGTATTGGCGATGAACTGCGTTTCGTACTCATTACCTCCTATGCACGTGTGCACCCTGCTGGCGAACGTCCAGCTTCAGCCGTTGATGTCGACCTTACGAGCAATGAATCCCTGGCTATTGTTGCGGAGGCATCGCCATATGCAAAATGCGCTCGATGCTGGCATCACCGGGAGGATGTAGGCACTTATGATGCGCACCCTGACCTCTGCGGACGCTGCGTTGAGAATATAGAGGGCAATGGCGAGGCCAGGGAATATGCCTGAGTCGCAAGGCTCCATGCTCCGCTGGCTCTGGTTGTCCCTGATCGTCATCGTGCTGGATCAGGTCACCAAGACCCTGGCAGATAGCCTGCTGACGCTTTATGCACCGGTACCGGTTATTCCTTCGTTGAACCTGACCCTGATGTACAATCATGGTGCCGCCTTCAGCTTTCTGAGCGATGCTGGTGGCTGGCAACGATGGTTCTTTACCATCCTGGCCCTGGTCGTTAGCGCCCTGATTATCGCCTGGCTGAAAAAACTTCCACGTGAGGAAAAATCTCAGGCGGCCGCCCTGAGCCTGATCCTGGGCGGAGCCATTGGTAATGCCCTGGATCGAATCATCTATGATCATGTCATCGACTTTATCGATGTCTATTATCAGCACCTGCACTGGCCTGCCTTCAATATTGCCGACTCCGCCATCTTCATCGGTGCAGCCTTGCTCATTGCCCAGGCATTATTCCCTGGCAAACAACAGACACAGGCATGAACAACAACCAAACCATACAACCCGGAAGCCGGGTCCGTTTTCATTATTCGATCACACTGGAAGACGGCACCATAGCGGACTCCAGCTTTGATGAAGAACCTATAGAAATCCAGCTTGGTGATGGTCAGCTACATACCTGCCTGGAGATGGCGCTGACTGGACTCAGCAAGGGCGAGGAACAGGTTATCGAAATCGACCCCGAGCAGGGTTTTGGATTTCATGACCCCGATGCGATCTATAAGATAGCGCGTGAAGATTTTCCAAGAGAAACGAACCCCGAAGTGGGTCAGATTATCAGCTTCAGCACCCCATCAGGTGATGAGGTACCTGGCAGTATTCTTGAGGTGACGGATGAGGTCGTTACCGTCGATCTCAACCATCCATTTGCAGGCCATACCCTGACATTCAGGACCAAGATACTCG
>JANTGN010000077.1 GCA_024762895.1 Thiotrichales bacterium | reverse complement strand
CATTTACAAATTCAATGCACACACTGAAACAAAACACGATAAGACTCATGCTGGCCCTGGCTGTACTGGGGATAGGTCCTTTGCAGGCGGATTCTGGTTTTAATCGATGTAAGAAATTTTCCAGCTATCCGGCAATGGCGAACTATACGGGCCCAATCTATCCGCCTGTGGCGCCGCGGGGTGTGCCAGAACCCCTGCAAACGATCATTCCCTATATTAAAGACCCACGACCCAACTTTGCCGGATATCTCTATGTGATCGAGGCACCACTGAAAACCAGTGGCTACGCTTACTGGTTCTGGGATCTACGCTCAGGTCGACTCATAACAGGACCCAGCTCGGAACAGGCGGCCCTGTGGCGTCCTGACAGCCGCCTGTTTATAGCGCCTGTTGCCTCCAGCCAGGCCTCGGACTTCGACCAACAGGGTTATCGCGGTGTCTCAGGACAGGATGCTGCCCGGTATTACCTCTGGGATGAGAATCAACATGATCCGACCCAGTCTGAGATGCTGTTGCTCCCCTGCAATAACTGAGTAAATGGAAACTGAAAATGATCTGATAAATTTTTCAGGCCTGATTGATGACCTTTGATGCTTCTTCTTTGGAGGAGGATTGTTTTGATAACCACTGCCAGACTATCCCACTTGGCCTCTCCTCGCCAGTCAGTACGTACTCCAGGGCATTATAATTATTCATCAACCAGCTCATGCTATTGCGCGCCTTAGGCAGACCCGCAAACAGGATTCGATCCCCTACATGAAGCTCATAATCATCATCCGGTAATAATACCGGTAACTCACCCGGACTCTGTACCATCAGGGGAACAGACGTGATTCGCTCTTCTCGATCCCTGGGGTCACACTGTAGATGTATCAGTGTAACCGCATGTTCCTTACCCAGCTCCTCATACAAAGCCGGGGCCGCATTGGCGGTGACCTTGATCTTCCAGGTTACCGGGTGCTCTTCACCGGTGAGGGCAATAATACGGCTGATCAGGATATTGGCCCACTCATCATCCATTTTTCGAGCCATTTCAAGAAAATCCACCAGCATAGGGGTCATCATAATGGCGGCAATCTTCTGTGCCATCATCGCCCCTGGCTGCATAATGAAATCCACCTTGGCCGCACGAAATAGATCGGTATTACGACTCTTGTTCTGACGCCCTACGATAAACAGTTCCGGATTGAGGGCATGGGCCGTCATGACAATAGAAAGATTATCTGCATCGTTATTCGTACCGGCTACAATACCTGCAGCTTGATGGATTCCCGCCTCGATTAGTGTCACCGCTTCGGTACCACTGCCGATGATCGTGCCTTCCGGCGCCTTGGTTAATTCGGGATCGGCCTCCACCAGTATGGTCCTGATTCCCTCAGTTTCAAGATAACTACACACGGCCTTGCCAAACCGGCCAAAGCCACAGATGATCCAGGTCCCTTTGGGTGGTACCAGCGGCTCACTGAGCGGGCGATCATAGATTCCGGTCATCCAGTCGTGGATCAGATACATGCTGGGTGAATGAATAGCCATCGCCAGCCAGTTGGCAAACTGGGTATAAGGATTAATGACCACATCGGTATCAAAGGAAAGCAGGTTGGCCTCGGAGTCACGCGTCTCGGCCCTGGCTATGACTTTGAGCTTAGGTGACAACAGCTTGGCGGAGAGGGCTGCCTTTAGATTGGCGTCTTCATCATTGGTCAGTGCCACCAGGCCCACGCAGTATTTATTCTCGAGACCAGCATCGCGTAAGGCCGATGGATTAGAGGCATCCGCGCACTGGCCGGGAACCTCAAGACGTAGCTGGGAGACCTTAAGGTGATCGATACGCTCCGGACTAATATCAATTACCACGGAGTTGAAATACCGCTCCGACATTACATTTTCCAGATGCTCCCCCGTATCGCCATAACCACAGATCAGGTAGAAAGGCTTACGTATTCTTTTGACCTGAAGCAGAAACCGGGAATGCCTGATCACATTCTGAAAGGCCGGATCCTGAATCAGGGAAATGAGATGACCAATACCATATAACCAGGAAATCACCGTCAGATAGATTGTGAAAAGCGCCCAGTAACGTTGTCCATCGGTAAAGGCATAGGGGATCTCCCCAAAACCAATGGTCGACCCCATAAAACTGACAAAATAGAAGGCATGGAAGAATCCCATATGCCAGGTCTGCCCCTGGTCATCCTGACCGGGGATGAGGACAAACCCAAGGACCGACAGGGCATAGGCGCTGATCAGGACGATCAGCGGCATACGCATACGCCGAAATATTAGAAACAGGACTTCCTGGTGCAAGGATCGAGCCTCTGCCCTTAGCTCAACGGCGTATCATCAGGGTCTCGGCGACCAGCAGGATGACCGAGGTAATATTGGCAACCAGCGCACCCGCCGACATCGAAATAATACTGGACATGTTTTCCGGCGTCAGACCGGTCTTGGAGACATAGACCACGTAACCCCAGATAAAGGCCGCCACAATGAGTTGCAGATCCGCCACCAGTGAGGTGGCCAGCAAGACCGCACCAATATGCGTTCGATCCCCGACCTTGAGCACTGTCGCTATCAGGCTAACCACAATAGCTGCATATAGCTCATACACATGATGTACGCGCGGATCGGCGATATCACCATAAAAGAATCCGAAGTTCAGAGTCAGGGCCAGTACGATGAAGAACGCGAATATGACTTTTTCGAGATTCATGTTTTTATTCTCATAACAGCATGTAATATAATGATTTTTTTAATATTTCCTGGGCAAAAAACCACCCATCTCCGAAAAGGCCTTGGGTAGTTGGCCCAGTCAGATTACAATGTACGCCATAAAAATTAAAAATAGTATCCCTTGATACAGATCAGAGAGTGTCAAAAAAATATTCTATGGCAACAAACGTCAATAAAGGAAGACGCAGGGAAGATCGCAGGAGCGCCGAGCGCCGAAGTGACCGACGACTCAGTGAACCTGAGCATCATCAGATAAAAGCAACCTGCAGAAATGGTAGCTGGGCAGACCAACGCCTACAGTTTATAACCCGCTATCTCTTCTGTGCGATTGGCGTTATCTATTTTAATTACGGATTTAACTATCAAAGCCCATGGATGACCCTGGCCCAGATGAATGGCTTTTTTGCCGCCTATATGATCTGGAACAGTATTCTGTTTGCCCATGCTGCCACCTATCTAACATCGCGCTTAAGACTTCGCATGGCTCTCTGGGGTGATGTGGTCGGCATCTCCATTGTGGTTTTGAATGACCCTTATATCATACCCCTAACCAGCATGGTCTATATCGTAATCGTGCTGGGAAATGGTATGCGCTACGGTATGCGGTGTTTCACCGAGGCTGTAATAGCCAGCTTCTTTCTCGCCATGCTGACGCTCAGCCTTCGTTATCATGACACCCTTTCCGAGGTTATGCCCGCCGTTGTTTTCATGAATCTGTTTGGCGCTCTGATCCTGCTCTACTCCTATGTCTTAATGGCCCGCGTCGAGGAGTCCCGACAGGAGCTTCGTAATAATTCCCGTATCGACCCCCTGACCATACTGCTGAATCGCAGCGCCCTGAAGGAAGAGGCCGATTATCTTTTTGATGTTGCCAGGCAACGTGGGCATGGCCTCATGGTCGTATTTGCCGACCTCGATCGATTTAAAACCGTGAATGATACCTATGGGCATGCCGAGGGAGACAAGGTGCTGTGCTCCATAGCCGGCATCATTAGAAACTGTATTCGTGATTCCGATATCGCCGCCCGCTATGGGGGCGATGAGTTTGTGGTGCTACTTCAGAATGTCGACAAAGAAACCGCCATCACGATCTGTAATCGAATCCAGACCAAGCTCAATAAGTGGGTGCGCGACAAAGATTATGACATCGGCCTGTCCATGGGTCTGGGCGAGGCCATGAAACATGGCCATAACCTCGATGACGTGCTCGACCGAGTCGACCAGGCCCTTTATCAGTGCAAGGGTCAGAGCAGCCTGTCCATAGTCACGCTGACCTGACCTTAATCGACTCTGCTGCTCGGCGTGCTCGATCGCGGGCCTCTTCAATCGTGCCCGCCCTGGCCAGTGCCACCCCCATCCGACGCCGCCCTGTGAGCTCAGGTTTGCCAAACAGACGTAGCTCGGTATCATCCTCATTCAGGGCCTTGTTCAGCCCTTTATAGATAGGCGCCTTAATCTCTCCTTCTGCCAGTATGACAGCAGATGCCGAACAGCCCATTTGACGAATGGAGGGGACCGGCAGCCCGAGAATCGCTCGAACATGCAGGGCAAACTCAGAAAGATCCTGCGATACCAGAGTGACCATACCCGTATCATGTGGGCGGGGAGACACCTCCGAAAAGATCACCTCATCTCCCTTGATAAAGAGCTCTACACCAAAGAGACCATAGCCCCCAAGTTCGGAGGTAATGGCCTCCGCGATCTCCCTGGCTTTTTCCTGGGCCAGCTCAGACATAGGCTGCGGCTGCCAGGATTCACGGTAATCCCCATCTTCCTGTCGGTGGCCAATCGGGGCGCAAAAACTGGTTCCGTCACGATGACATACGGTCAGCAGGGTGATTTCGTAATCAAAATCCACGAAACCTTCCACAATCACCGCCCCCGCCCCACTACGCCCCCCCTGTTGGGAGTAGTCCCAGGCCGCCTCAATCTCACTCTGCTTGCGAACCAGGCTTTGTCCTTTACCCGATGAACTCATAACGGGCTTCACCACACAGGGTAGCCCCAGTTGTTCTATGGCCCGTCGATATTCTTCGGCATCCTGTGCAAAACGATAGGGGGAAGTAGGCAACCCAAGGGTCTCAGCAGCGATGCGACGAATGCCTTCACGATCCATAGTCAGGCGCGTGGCACGTGCCGTCGGTATGACACGGACCCCTTCCTGTTCCAGTTCCAGCAGGGTTTTTGTATTGATTGCCTCGATTTCAGGCACCACCAGGTCCGGATTTTCCTGCTCGATGACGGCACGTAACTGTAATGGGTCCAGCATATTAATCACATGATGACGATGGGCAATCTGCATGGCAGGCGCATTTGGATAACGGTCTACTGCAATGACCTCAATGCCCAGGCGCTGTGCCTCGATAGCGACCTCCTTACCTAGCTCACCAGAGCCCAGCAGGAGTAGACGGGTAGCAGATTCTGATAGCGGAGTACCAATGCGGGTCATATCATTTACCTGGTGAATACCGAACCAGGAGGATACCATGCTGAATATTTGAGACTCAGGAAATTCGATCATGGCCACGATTAAGATTGATGAGCCACGTATGCCCGTGACTCCCAGGAGCTTGGCGCTCCTGGCACTGGGTTTTCGGCCCTTTTTTCTGGCTGCCGGTCTAGCCGCCATTATCCTGCAGCTCATCTGGATGGGCGCACTGGTCGGCTGGTGGAAAACACCTGACTATTATGGCTACATCGGGTGGCATAGCCACGAAATGTTATTTGGCTACACCTCTGCGGTGATTGCAGGTTTTCTCCTGACCGCGGTTCGTAACTGGACGGATAAAGATACCCCCACCGGGACTGGACTGGCAATGCTGACCTTGCTGTGGCTACTGGGCAGGCTGGCCCCTTTTCTATCCCCACTGATCCCGCCGGCCATCATCGCAGTCATTGATCTGAGTTTTCTGCCTGTCCTTGCCATCGTACTTGGCATTCCGCTGATCAGGGCCAAACAATCACAGAATCTGATTTTTCTGATAATTCTGGGGCTGCTGACCCTGGCCAATGTCCTGGTTCATTTACAGGCACTACAACTTCACGACTCATCGGCAAGACTCGGCACCTATCTGGGCGCCTTTCTGATCATGCTTCTGATCGAAATCATGGGAGGTCGAGTGATCCCGTTTTTTACCGAGCGTGCCATTGAGGGGTTCCAGGCCAGAAAATGGCCCCTGATCGAATGGGGCGGACACCTCAGCGTGATCATCTTTGCCATCTCAGTAGTCGCCGGCTTGCAGGACATGATCATAATCAGTGGAATATCGGCCTTCGCCTTCCAGGGCATACGACTGGGTGGATGGTTACACCCACTGGCCTGGCGCAACCCCATATTATGGGTGTTGCACGCAGGCTATGGCTGGCTGGTTCTGGGGTTTCTGTTACTGGCCTTACAGGGGCATCTGGGGCTCACTCCATGGGCAGGACTCCATGCCTTTACCACCGGCGCTATAGGTGTGATCACCCTGGGCATGATGTCTCGTGTGGCCCTGGGACATACCGGCCGTATGATGCAGGCCCCTACACTCATGACCTGGGCATTCCTACTGCTCAATATGGCCGCCCTGCTCCGGGTGTTTGGTCCCTGGCTACAGTCAGCCCTTAGTACGCAGTGGCTTATCCTTTCCTCCCTGCTGTGGATATTTGCCTTCAGCCTGTTCGTCCTGGTCTTCACTCCGATCCTTATCAGGGCACGGATTGACGGGCGGCCTGGCTAAAAAAAAGGGCCGGAATGACCGGCCCTGATAGTTAAATACCCGCGATTAATAACCGCCCCAGTCGTCCTTACGTCGTCTCCAGGGTATACGGGTAATGATCAGTCCCAGGATAAGGCTTCCGATTGAAACCCCTCCCCCGACCAAGAACCATTCTCTGATACTCACGTCCTCAAGACGCTGATTCTCTTTTGTCAAAACGGCAATACGTTGTTGCGCCGATTCCAGGTCCTGGGTCAGTGTTCTGTTCTCTTTTTCCAACTGCACGGGGCGTGCTGCGGTCTTTTGCAGGGATTCCAGTTGCTGAGCCAATTGCTGGTTCTCGCCCACTAACTGCTCATTAGCCTGTTGCTGCTCGGCTATGATGGCCTTCTGATTGCGTATCTCTTCCCGCAATTCATTACGCTGCGTCTTGAGCGAATCCACCCGTTCACCTGCCCGAGCAAGTTGTGCACGTGCGCTGGGGTTTGCCATCAGATCACTGGTCGATACCCAACCTTCCTGCCCATTGGGGGTTCGTACCCTTGAAAAATCGCCGCTATTCTCGAGGACAACCACGGCTGTACCACTTTGCAGGAAGCGAATAATTTTATGCTTGGTTGTTGCGCCTCGGCGAACGGGGACCTTAAGCTCATCGCTGATATAGCGCGTGGTTTCAGCCGATGTGGTGGCGACCATCAGTACCAGTACAACTGCCAGACTATTTCGTATCGTTTTATTCATTGCTTATGCTTGGTTTGAAATAGCGAAACTGTATATTGATTCATCTGGTACGAATGGGCAATTGATCACATAACCAATTGATCAGGAATAAAAAAACCCCGGCACGGGGCCGAGGTTTCCTGGTATGGGGCTCTGTCAGAAAATTTCCAGCAGGATTACAAACCCCAGGGTCACTGATGCCGAGACGGCCGACAGCACCCATTTGAGTATGTCGTGATTGATGTGATTCATGACCTTAACCCTTACTTAATGTCTGGATAGCGACTGAAGTGATGGTGTTCATCAAGGTTCGGCATTATACCGAGTGAAACACTGCGGTATATCTATCTAAAGGGATATTTAAATCCATTTCTCAGGGTTTAATGACACTGCCCGAGTGAACCCACAGCACAGGTACGACCATCTATCCAGTAGGCCTTGGTCAGATTAACCCCATCGAGCTTGGCCCCACTCAGATTGGCCCCCTGAAGATTGGCATAGGCAAGGTCGGCTTTGGTCAGATCCGCTCCCGACAGATTGGCATTAACCAGGATGGCACCACGCAATGACGCCCCAGTTAAATCGGCGAACCCCAGGTTGGCCCCACTGAGTTCCGCATAATCCAGCTTGGCTTCTTGCAGGCCAGCACCCTGCAGGTCGGCACCCAGTAAATTGATATTACTCAGATCCGCCAGGCTCAGATCCACTCTTCTGAGATTGCGTCCCTGCATCAGGCAATAGCTCCAGTTCACACCGGATGCAGGTTGCAGACTGCAGTCAGGCTCTGAAACTTCTGTTGTGCTGAGTTGCTGCCAGAGCAAGAAGAAGACATAGATTAGTCCGGTAAAGATCAAGACCAGGAACAGGGGTAGAATATAAGGGTGCCTGGGTTGTGATTTTCCCCCCATCTCCTCCAGGAGTTTTCTACGATGCTCTCGATGCTTTACCGTTGATTCGGATTCAGGCCGACGGCGTTCATCCGATCTGCGGTCAGGCCCATCCCATTCTGCAGCAACGATCTCCCTCGCCTTAGCCCGCTGCTCAATGAGCCGCTTTTCGGCCAGGCGTTCATCCACGCGCATCCTGGCCAGTTCCAGTTTGAGCCGATCGTCCTCGGTCTGAACATTTTTCATGACCTCGGGCATGAGTTCCGGAAATTTGGAAATAGGCCCCCAACGCTCACCGTCATTACTTAATTCGTCCTTTTCGTTCAGACGTCCCAGTAGTATATAACTGGAAATAAGAGGTGCCGGAAATGGACCTTTGACTACCCCATCCCTACGGGTATACCAAAGCTGATTGGGGTTTTTGCTATCAGGCATCAAGGCTCCGTGCTATTTTGCTATCATTAGTTCGGCCAGCATGCACTTACATTATAGGAAGCATGCGCAACCCGCAATCCATAGTTAGCAGGACTCCCCATGCGTTTACTACACACCATGCTTCGCGTAGGAAATCTCCAACGGTCAATCGAGTTTTATACCGAAATTCTGGGTATGAATTTATTACGACAAAAAGACTATCCCGATGGGCGCTTCACACTGGCCTTTGTTGGTTATGGCGATGAGGCAGACAATAGCGTCATTGAACTCACCTACAACTGGGATACCGATGCATATGACCTGGGTACTGGATTTGGTCACCTGGCCATCGAGGTGGAGGATGTCTACGATGCCACCAATCGGATTCGAAATCAGGGCGGCAAGATTATTCGAGATGCCGGCCCGATGAATGCCGGCACAACCATCATTGCCTTTGTCGAAGATCCCGATGGCTACCCGATCGAACTACTTGGGCCAAAAAAATGAATGAGCCATCCAGCCCTTAGTGGCGCAGGGGATGAGGGTCCTCATTCGCCATATAGGCCTTTGCCTCTTCCCCGGGGTCGGGGAGTCCGGCTATCTTCCATGCCTCGACCGGGCCATGATGGAACAACTGCATCCAGGCCTCACGATCCAGGTTATGAGCGCGGCAGATATGGCTCATACTCGGTAAACTGCCGTATTGTAGATAGTGCTGACGTATATGATGAATAATCGTCCAGTGCGCTGTACTGAGCGATTCGATCCCCATTTGCCTCGCACGTAATTCCGCCAGGGCTTCATTCCATTCATTGGGGTCGGTGAAAAAGCCATCCCCATCAAGATGCAGGATGTCGTGGAGTGAGGTAGTCGCCATTATTCTCCTCCAATACCTAGTTAAACACTCAAGTATTCTTATAGCAGTTAAAATTCCCTTCTGCAGGTAAAAAGTAGACTAACTGTTGATCTGGAACAATATCCATATTTTGTGAGCGGTTATACTGCCCGTATTTTCCAGCCTAAGTGAGGGTATTTTGATGGAACTGTGGATGAATCTCCTGTTCGGCAATCCCATTGGCCTGGCCAGTATGATCGTCATCATCGCCACCTTTCTCATCGTGGTGGTCATGTTTAGCTGGTTTATCAAAAAATCCAAGGAATAGCCGAACAGCTAAAAACTGGTTCACAGGTCTAAAGATTCGTGAGAAAAAGTCGATAGCATGAGTAATACTTTTTCAGGAAAAACCCATGCTATCAGAAAGTCAATCACGGATCGGAAGGCGACTTGCCAGGGTTAATGAATCTCAGATCAGTTTTCTGGATCTGGCATTTGGTTTTTTCCCCGCTTTTCGTGATATTCAGACCGGCAGGACTCACCTCGCCACTAATACGGATGGCAGCATAGCCAATATTCATATCCTGGATGGCCTGCCTTTTGACTGGGCGGAAGAGACCGATGAGAGTGGGCAAATAGTCAGCCTCAAAGATGGCATTATGGCGGGTTTTATGCGCGGTAATCACTTCTACACCCTGGACGATCTTCGTCACACCATTCAGGATGCCTGATGTGATCGGGGCCTGCTCACCTGGATCACTGGTCTCGAAAGGCGTAACCAGCCTCCAGTTCTTTCGAACTCGCCTCTCTGACGTCCAGGACCTCAAGCATGAACCGGAGGTCACGACCGGCAAAGGGATGATTGCCATCCAACAGGGCCATACCATCCTGCACCGCAATGACTCGAAAACTGATTGTTTCACCCTGTTCCGATTCACCCTCCAGAACGGCACCGATCTCATGAGCCTCCGAGGGTAATTCATCCAGAGAGACCCTGAGCTTTAGATGTTCCTGCACTCCACCAAAGGCCTCATCACTGGGCGTCATGATCTCCAGCTTATCACCCACCTCATGTCCTTCAAGGGCCTGCTCGATGACAGGGAACGCACCGCCATAACCCCCATGCAGATAATAGAGGTCATCTCGAAACTCCAGGCTCTCATTACTATCGGCATCGGTAATCAGGTACTTCAATCGCACGACCCGGTCCTTCGCAATGCGTGAATAATTGCCTTTTTTCAAAAAATGTATTTTTTCTTCACTCATGTATCGATTATCAACAATGAATTGATCTGAAACAAATAGCACTCGCCATAATATTTGCTACTATTGACCATTAAATCTACTGACCACCCTCGCGTACTGCCTAGGGACGGTACGCAATTAAGGAGATAGTCTATGGCCGACCAAGAAGAAAACAAGCCAGATAGTACAGCATCTGATGAAGGGACTCCCAAGAGCAGTGATGCGGCCGCCCCCGCGCCAAAGAAAAAGGCCCCGGTAAAGAAAAAAGCTGCTAAGAAAAAGGCCGCTAAGAAAAAAGCGGTAGCTGCCAAGCCAGCCGCTGCAAAGACGAAGGAGGCCACAGCCAGTAAGACCTCCACCGATGAAAAGGCAAAGCAGGAGGCCATGCAGAAAAAGATGCAGGACATGGGTATCATGCCAGGTGAGAAATCGGCTCCCGTTCCGAAAAAAACTGAAGCCAATCAAAAAGGCAGTGGCTTCCTGGTCTGGGCCTCGTTAGCTGTAGCGGCCGCTATTGGCCTATATCTCCTGCTATCAGGTAACGGAGCTGATCAGGAAGGCACCGATGAAGCCTCATCCAGTGCAGAAGTCTCCTCCAGTGCAGAAGAAAATGCGGCTAACGACTCCTATCTCCCTCCCTGGGCAGCCCAGGGAGGCCGTTATCGTATACCTCCCGAAGGAATGACGGCTGACAGCCCCTCAGCACCAGCTGCCGGTGCGGTAGTGGCTAACCCGGAAGGCGTGGCCGCACAGGCTCAAGGTCCGGGTGGTTCAGATTCTGGCCGTCCGCAGCCTCCAGCAATGCCGGCCTGGGCAGGGGATCGTCCACAGCCGCCCGAAATGCCGGCCTGGGCAGGGGATCGTCCGCAACCGCCCGAAGCACCGGCCTGGGTACGTGAACGCCCACAGCCGCCCGAAATGCCGGCCTGGGCAGGGGATCGTCCGCAACCGCCCGAGGTACCGGCCTGGGCAGGGGATCGTCCGCAACCGCCCGAGGCACCGGCCTGGGTACGTGAACGTCCACAACCGC
>JANTGN010000076.1 GCA_024762895.1 Thiotrichales bacterium | reverse complement strand
ACCGGCCGAAATGCAACAGATCATTTTGTCGATCTGCAGGATATACGCCGTCAACTCGAGCAGGAATACAGCCTGATACCCGGGGTCATGCCCGGAGGCGGGCCAGCCCGCTATGTCCAGGTTGAAGGGACCGATCTTCGCATTGGTTTCATCACCCCCATGTCTCAGCATTTTTGTGACAGCTGCAACCGTATTCGCATGTCGGTTGATGGCACCCTGTATATGTGCCTGGGGCAGGACAATAGTTTTGAACTCCGCCCCCTGCTACGCGCAGGCATTAGCGATGAAGAACTAAAAGAAACCATTAGAATGGCGATCACACTGAAACCAGAGAAACATGAATTCAACGAGAAGCCCGAGCAGGTCATTCGTTTTATGTCCATGACCGGGGGCTGATCATTCAATGGACCATCCCGTCGATCTGGAAAAGATCCTCAACTCGCTGCCCATTCCATTTTTCTATCAGGACCTGCAGGGGAAGATCATCGGCTGCAATCAGTCCTTTGCCGATCTAACCAAACGGCCTGTAGAGCAGCTCATTGGCATCAATGCCTATGAGACCGTTCTCAGACCAAACATGAAACAGCACCAGGAAGCAGACAAGGCCCTCCTCCTCACGCGAAGTCCACAGCAGTATGAAGTTGAAACCGAGCAAGAGGGCCATATCAGTTCATGTATCATACACAAGACACTACTGAACGACCTGGGGACCGATTATATATTGACCACCCTGTTTGATATCACCGAGCAAAAACAGGTAGAGCAACACCTCTTCTTCCAGGCCACGCACGACGAACTAACAGGCCTGACTAACCGCAGCGAAATGCAGGCCTCCCTGATCAAGAACATGGCCCGGGCAGAGCGCTACAAGGAACCCTTCAGTCTGTTACTGATTGACCTTGATCGTTTCAAGATCGTTAATGATAACTACGGCCATTCTGCCGGCGACAAGGTCCTCAAGGTATTCGCCAACATTGCTCAGCACGTCGCCCGCGACTCCGATCTCCTGGCACGCTGGGGTGGCGAGGAATTCATCCTGCTACTCACCAACACCGACGCCATCAGGGCCACCCATATTGCGGAACGACTCAGGGCAACGACCGAAGAAACCCCGATTACCGTTAACGCACAGGAGATCAACGTCACTGTCAGTATTGGTGTTGCCAGCTTCCCGGATGATGGCAAGTCGATTGAAGAGCTGATCTCCAGGGCCGATGGTGCACTCTACGAAGCCAAGCGCAATGGCCGAAACCGGATCGAGTACGCCAATCGAAGAGACTCGGGGATCTTCAGTATCGGTACACAGTTACAACGCGCAATTCAGGAAAACCAGTTACTTCCCGCTTATCAGCCTATCGTGGACCTCAAGACAGGTGCCATTCGTGCAGAGGAGGCTCTGGCCCGTATTATCCTCAACAAGGACCAGGTCACCGATGCCGAAAGCTTCATCAGGGCTGCCAGCGACCTGCAGCTTTCTCACAAGATCGATCACCTGATTACCAGGGAGACCATCGAACGCTGTGTGCGCATGGTCAAAGAAGGTGATAAAAGGCTGCACTTCATCAATATCTCGGCCGACCTCTTGCGCCACCCCGAACTCATGGACAACATCATCCAGTTTAGCCATGAGGCCTGCCAGGATTGCGAATTCCCCGATAAGCAACTCAAGCCCCTGGTCATTGAAATCACGGAACGGGAATTTATCGGGAATGTACAGTCAGCTCGAGAATTTCTGGCCCCCCTGCTCGACATTGGCCTGCAGATTGCCATCGATGATTTTGGGAGTGGGTACTCCTCGTTCCAGTATCTCGCCGATCTGCCGGTTTCCTACCTCAAGATTGAGGGCAACCTGATCAAACGCATGATGCGCGAGCCCAAGGTCAAACGCATCATCCACGGCATCCGCGACGTCGCAAGGGACCTGGACCTGATCACCATTGCCGAGCATATCGAGGATCAGCATACGGCGGATATACTTCGCGAGGTGGGCATCGACTGGGGCCAGGGCTATTATTTTGGCAAGGCACGCTTTGACTGACCGATCATGTCCTGACACGTACTGAGTGGCTAAAACATCTGGTTAGTTCCCGCATAGACCTTGTAATCCCCGGTAGACGGGTTATATCCAATATCAAGCCTCAGTGATGTATTTACAAAGGACCGGATCTTCCAGCGTACACCAACCCCCACCGTCTTTTCCCAGCGCAGGAGATTGATCTCTTCTCTGGGCCAGGCATTACCGATATCGGTAAAGATATTCCAACGCAGGGCCGGGTATTTGGGCTGGGGTATCAGCCATTCGACATTCAGCAGGGCAAAGGCATCACCTGTGAGTTTATCCTCTTCAAGGATTCCTCGCATGGTACTGCTACCACCCAGTTCAAAATGATTGACCTGGCCATGATTAAACCCTGCCTGAAACTGGAAATTCACATTACTCCATAGTGGCGCATGGATCGGTGTAAACCTTCTCCAATAGCCCCCCAGGTTGTAAAAATTTTCTTCCGAGCCCAGGTTCTCTCGCCCAAAACTGAATCCCCCACCGAACTCCTGCCCGGTCCTGTAAAATTCCTTATCATTTATCGCCACGAAGCCGCCACTGGCTCCCAGGCTCAACTGCCGGGTATCATCGGGCATTTCGGGAGCACCACTCTGTTCTTTTGAATAATCACGGTCCCAGGTCATCCCGACAGCCCCCCGCCAACCCTGACTCGGTGCGGTGCGCTTTATCCAGCGGGACAGAGAAAGATTGAGGGTGTCGGTATAGGCGTAATATTCACCCAACTTAACTCCTAGCTCATCATTACTATCGGTCAGGGTTCGCTTACGTTCGATCTTTGCCCTGACCCCATAGGGCGTTCTTGGAATCTTGGCTATGTTGTATTCAAGAAAGGTCTTCTGCTCTGTCTCTCCAGTAGCCTTATCCTCCTGTTCGGCAACCAATTTGATCTGCTGATTCAATCCCAGGGCATTATCCCACCTGAGTTCACCACCATAACTGATATCGCCATCGGCATTTCTTCCCAGGCGTGGAATGGGCAGGATGTACCATTTCTCAACAACGCTAAAGGTAACGATGACACCGGTCTCTCCAGGCTCAGCGCGAGCCTCGACTATCTTGAACAAACTCAGGTTCTGTATGGACTGGCGAGACCTGACCATCTGCTCCCGGCTGAACAGGTCACCTTCCTGGAAAAACAGCTCTTCACGCAGAACGATCTCGCGCGTGGTTCGATTGCCTTCGAAATGTATGGCCTCAATCGTTCGGCCTTCCAGATTGACCAGGTCCAGGGCTGACGGCCTGGCCTTGCAGGCATACTTACTTCTAGGTTGTTGTTTTACACCGGGAACCGACATAACGTACCACTTTTCGTGGACGATATAGGTCACCACCACCCCCAGTTCGCCAGCCTGGACCTCCACCCGGACATCCTTGAATTTATCCAGCCCCAGGAGTGCCAGCCTCGAGTCCTCAAGTTTCTGGGCGCTAAATCCATCCCCTTCACCAAATAACAGCACATCACAGAGGATGTCGTCGACAACATCCTTATTGCCCTGGAAGTGGATCGCCTCCACGAGCAGGCCCTCATAGGCCTGAAAAGGGTTTTCTGCCGTATCGGCCACTCGGACCATCAGCAGGCAGAAAACCATGAGAAGGATTCTATTTATTTTGTGCATCTATTACGCATCAGTTCACCTTGATATAACACTAACCCAAGCAAGATCATTGCACTACCTAGTAATGCTGACGACCCCACCGTCTCGGCATTTAAAAAATACCCCAACAATAGCGCTAAAACAGGTGTAATCAAGGTGATCAGGGCCATGGTACTGGCCTGAACACGACTGAGCGCGTAATAGAACATCACAAACCCAAAGACCGAGCCAAAAACACCCAGATAGGCGATGGACCATAACTCCCTATCGGGGATAGACCGCGGTAACTCGCTGCCACTCAATACCCAGGTCAGGAGATACAGGCAGTTGGCAATGACCAGGCCACCCGCCGTCATCTCCAGCGCCGACACCTGCGCATTCAGTCTTTTCACGCATACCGTACTCAGGGAGTAGACCAGTACTGAGATAACAGCGGCGGACAGACCCATCCATACCGAGCCTGACACACCAGCATCCTCCTCACTGCGAAATATGATAACGAGCCCAACCAGACCCAGGCTCATGCCAATGAGTTTGGGCGGGGTCAATGAGCGCTCCCCCAGCAGCAACCAGGCCATGACGCCGGTAAATAAGGGCGTCAGGCCAAAGATCACCGAGATCAGACCCGAAGGAATAAACTGCGCCCCCCAGTACACCATGAGCATGGAGCCATACAGGCCCAGCGCCACTGCCATATAGGCCAGTACCGCACGCTTGTGCCAGCGCCAGGGACGACGCAACACCAGAATTAATAGTGAAGCCAGTAGCACGCCAATCAGCATGCGCGCCGAGACTCCAAATAAAAAGCCGACGGATTCACCACTCCATTTGATGGCCAGCGGTGTCGTCGCCCAGATCACGATGACGCCGATATAGGCTGCCGGTACAGACATTTTTTCACTCCAAAAAAAAGGCCGCAGGTGGTGCCTGCGGCCTTGGAACAGTGTGTCTTACGATTAGATCATCCTGGTCCCTGACAAGCAGGCATGAAGGCCCTGTGCCACAGCACACGGCGGACAATCATGTTCAGCTTGTTGGATGCACAATTGATCATGGGATAAATCTGCAACTAATCACATCACCTGTCAAGGAAAACTGTACAACAGATACACCCACATCACTAAATCAACTGCATCACTTTGCCAAATCTAATCCATCACCCTATTATGAGCCTTCGATAAAACATGGCCCTGAAACATGCCCCTTACTACTGTTTACGAGACCGATATCAAGAGCCTGCCTCTGATCCACAAGGGCAAGGTCCGCGACATCTATGCCGTCGATGAAGAACATATGCTGATCATTACGACGGACCGGGTGTCGGCCTTTGATGTCATTTTGCCAACCCCCATTCCTGGCAAGGGTGCCATACTGACTCAGGTCTCAAACTTCTGGTTTAGCCGCCTGGCCTCCATCGTGCCCAACCACCTGTCGGACCTGAGGCTTGAAGATGTCCTTCCGGACCCCGACGAACGGGCTCAGGCCGAAGGACGGTCCATCATCGCCAGACGCCTCAGGGCCCTACCTGTAGAGGCTATTGTACGCGGCTATCTTATCGGGTCTGGCTGGACGGATTATCAGGAGACAGGAGCAATATGCGGTATTCCACTGCCAGAGGGGCTCAGACTCGCGGACCGACTTCCCGAGGCGATTTATACTCCTTCTACCAAGGCCGACGTTGGTGATCATGATGTCAATGTCGATTTCGATCATACAGTCGATCTGCTGGGCGAAGACATTGCCACCCAGTTACGTGACATCAGTTTGCAGCTTTATAAGGAAGCCGCGGAATACGCCCTGCAGCGTGGCATTATCATTGCCGATACCAAGTTTGAGTTTGGGCTCGATGCAAACGACACCGTGGTTCTGATTGATGAGGCCCTGACTCCGGACTCATCGCGTTTCTGGCCAGCGGATCAATATCAGCCCGGCATAAGCCCGCCTTCGTTCGATAAGCAGTTTGTGCGAGATTACCTGGAGACCCTGGACTGGAATAAAACGGCGCCTGGCCCCGCATTGCCGGATGAAATCGTGCAACAAACCGCCAGCAAATACCAGGAAGCCCTCACGCGTCTTACCCTCGACTCATGACACTCACTGAACTGAAATATATCGTAGCCGTCGCCGCTGAACGCCATTTCGGTAAGGCCGCTGCCGCCTGCCATGTCAGCCAGCCCACCCTGAGCATGGGCGTGAAACGTCTGGAAAACGAACTCGGCGTTATCCTGTTTGAACGCAGTAAGCAGGACATCAGCCTGACACCGGTAGGGGAATACATTATTTCCCAGGCACAACGCGTACTGGATGAATCGGAGGCGCTGAAGAACACTGCCAGGCTACATAGCGACCCCTTGTCCGGCCCCTTGAAACTGGGTGCAATCTATACCATTGCCCCCTACCTGATACCGCACCTGATTCCGGCCCTGGTCAAGCGGGCGCCACACATGCCTTTGCTAATCGAGGAAGACTTTACAGCCAACTTGCGTAAAAAGCTGCGCCAGGGAGAGCTGGACGTCATTCTGATCGCCCTCCCCTTTGATGAGCCTGGCGTTGAGACACAGGCAGTCTACGAAGAGCCCTTTGTCGCACTATTACCTCAGTCGCATGAACTGGCAAAATCCAAGGTCATGTCCCTGGAGACCCTGGCGGAGAACAACCTGCTGCTCCTTGGCCCCGGCCATTGTTTCCGAGATCAGGTACTGCAGGCCTGCCCCAATTGCGCCCATGATGCAAAATCCGAAGGCAGTCTGCTTAAAACGCTGGAGGGTAGTTCACTCGAAACCATCCGACACATGGTGGCTTCCGGTCTTGGCGTGACCGTACTTCCCTGCACCGCCAGCTCGCTCAATGTCGGCAGTGAAGCCCTGACCAAGACCCTGCCCCTGCAACAGCCCGCCCCCAAAAGAACGGTGGCACTGGCCTGGCGGAAAGGATTTCCCCGGCTAGAGGCTATTAGCGCCCTGCGTCAGGCCATCCTGAACAGCCCACTGGCCTGTGCGGACCTCCTCAAAGAAAAACAGAACTAGAAATACCAGGCAATATCGAGCTGCAGGAAGTCATCATCCCTGACGGGGTACAGGAGCGGGTCTCGTTGGTCGATACCGCTGTAGGTCTGGGCCTCGAAACTAATCTTCCAGCTGCTGAACAATCGTCGACTGGCCTCGATGCGATAAACCTCACCATCATAGTCCAGGTCATAGACCAGTCCAACGATCAGTTCCGTGCTCTGGGCATCATTGGGGGTAAGGCGCATCCCGAGAAAAATATCATTGGCAAAAGGCGAGGTCGAGGCATTCCCTCGTGTGTCATGGCTATACTCCACCAGGGTGCCAATATCCACCTGGCTTTCCAATACTCCCACAAAAGTATATTCAAAGCCTGCCACAGCCGCGGCGTACTTCTCTTCCCTACGCCGTTGATCGAGGGCCTCTAGTTTCAAGGTCCAGTTACCGAGAAAGACCTGGGCATCAAGTCCCAGCTGACCAATGATGTCGTAATGAGGGATCAGGACCGCCTCTCCTTCATCATTGACACCAGGCTCCAGCCTTGGATCCCGCGAGGTGCCGTAGAAATAATAGACCCCGATATCCCAGATATCGTAGCTATTACTCCAACGTACGGCATAGTCGATATGCTTGTTCTCCCGTGGGGACTCATAAATGGGATTATCGACATCCACCACCAGGGGTGAACGGATGCGCCCACTTTCACCGGTAAAGGTCCTTTCCCTGAACCCAAGCAGTAAAAACAGGTCCAGGGCGCCCCAGTCCTGGGTCCAGGTGCCATGCACCATGGGCTGCCCCAGTTTTTCCTCCCCATCGACACCTTCCAGGGTGTCCGTCTGATTAATAATATCGATCAGGTGATTAGATTCCGTGACTCCCCAGAATACACGACTAACGCCTGCCACCAGCTGCCAGTCATCCAGATTCCAGTAACCATTGAGTTCTCTTATGTCCCAGTGGGAACGGCGTTCATCAAAACGATCCCAACGTGCAAATGGTGTAAAGGTAAACGACTGATCGCCTCCCTCCCATTCGCGGTAATATTCGGGTTGAGTCGCCAGCGACCAGTACTGAATCCGCTGCTCAGGGTAGAGGGGGTCATGACTGAAATAGCGGTATTCCCCGGAGATATAACCCGACCAGTCAGAACCTGAGGCCGGCGTTCCAGCACAGACTGCCAGCGTTAGCCCTATGATGGTCAGACCTTTTATCACTTATAATTTTTTAGCTTGGACTTGATAAAGTCTCGATCGGTCAGGCCCGTTTTAAACTGGTAATTAGACCAGCTCAGTGTTGTGCTCTTGCCAGTCTGATGATTTTCCATATCCATCTTGTCCGCACGCCAGTAGTGGTCGAGGTACTGCTGGTATCCACTATTCGTCAGGGTCTTGAGAAGTTCATTCTTGCGATCATAAAAGACAACTTTCATCGGGCGATAGAACTCCTTGTCTACCCATACGACACGACGGGTGTACCCGGAATATTTGTAAGCAGGGTACTGTTCGATAACGTAGCACTGCAGATCACCACAGGCCTCATCGCGAAGGAATTTATAAGTATACTTCTCGATCTCCTGTGAACCCAGGTCCTCATAGGCAAACTCACTCCCCATAAAGGGGCCGGACTTGTTACGCGAATTAATGCGTTTGACACGTTTCAGGGCGGGCAGATAAAGCCACTGATCATCGGGTTTGAGTCCATGTGTGTAGGTCAGCATCGCCGTACCTTTGACATCACGGGGACGATCGAAGATCGACAGGCTCTTGTCCCCATCACCCTCCACCTCGAGGGTGCGCACCCTGATCTCACGAATACTTTCATCCCCTTTTTTATTCCGCAGGGTCATGAGCATGTCTGCAGTAAAATCGGTAAATCCTGTATCGTAGGCATCCGCCTCCTGGGCAATCCTGAGACCTTTTTCTTCGGGCGTCTCTGCCGCTGCGGTCATAGTCACCAGCATCAACAATAGAACCAACAGTTGTTTCATATCTTCTTCTCCTCGGTCTTGATCAGGATGGGGGGCAGCAGGAAAAAGTCCAGGAACAGGGCGATGACAATCACAATCGCCGTCAACAGTCCCATACCCGAGTTCAGTTCAAAAGCGGATTGAGACAATACCAGGAAGCCTGCAACCAGGACCATGGTGGTCACCCACAGGGCGACACCCACGGTTGAAAAGGCATAGCGCACAGCATCTTCCGCACCCAGCCCCTTTTCTCGTCGAGCACGCACATACTTGCTCAGGAAATGAACCGTATCATCGACGACGATCCCCAGGGACATCGCCGTCACTACCGAGAGCGCCAGCCCCACTTCACCAACGAACAGCCCCCATAAGCCAAAGGCCACGCCCGCAGGCAGCAGGTTGGGGATCAGGCTGATGATCCCCAGTTTAAGAGATCGCAAGGCAAATACCAGTAATAGTGAAATTAACAACAGGGCAACACTGGTCCCCACCAGCATACTCTCGATATTGCGTTTACCGATGTTGGCAAACATGATCGTGGGGCTGGCCCCCTTCACGGCCAGATCCGGTGCATGTTCGGTGAACCACTGCTGCGCTCTGCGTTCAAGCGCAAGCACTTCATTGGAAGACACGGTCTTCATGGTCACCGATACACGCGTGGCAAACTTATCGAGGTCAATCTGATTATTCAGATCCAGGCCATAGGGTAGCGACATTTCATACAACAGGAGGTACTGCGCCGCAAGATCACGCTCATCCGGCAGACGATACCAGGCATCGTCATCGGCATGCATATTACGATTAAGCCGCTTGAAGATATCGGTAATACTATTGACGTGCAGCACCTCTGGCTGTTGTCGCATCCAGTTGGAAAATGCCTCGACTGATTTTAAAAAATCTGGATTACTGACCCCACCTGATTCACCCGAGGGCACCGAATAATCAATGAAGTACAGTCCCGTCAAATTGTCTGCAATAATGTCTGTATGGGTCCTGAACTCAATACTCTCATCAAAATATTCGACAAAGACATCATTTAATTCATTTCTGGGAATCATGGCCGTGATCAATAGCGAAACCAGCCCAATAACAATCAACAACCGAGTATGGTTTCTGATCACAAAATCGGCCATATGCTGCATCGATAGCTGAAATATCTCTTTATGTGGTTTGATACGTACCGGCAGTACTGCCATCAGGGCGGGCAAAAAACTCACACTCAGCACAAAGGCAATACTCACACCTATGGCGGTGATATTTCCCAGGTCTCTAAAAGGTGGTGCATCACTAAAGTTAAGACTAAGAAAGCCAATCACGGTCGTCAGTGAGGTCAGGAAGATTGGATGAAAATTAACTCTGAGGCTCTCGACAATGGCTTCGTTCCGGGTTCGCCCATCGCGCACCCCATGCACAAAAGTGGTCAGAAAATGGACGCAATCGGCAACGGCAAGCGTCAGTATCATGGTCGGTGCTGAGGCCGACGGCGGAGTCAACTTGATACCCAGCCAGCCCGCCGTGCCCATGGCCATGAGGATAGACATTAAGATCACAATGACCGTGGCCACGGTACCACTGACACTGCCTACGAAGACCATCAGCCCTACAATGATGGCAAGAAATGCCAGAGGCACCAGCTTCTTCATGTCATTTTGACTAGCCTCTGGAAAGGCATTATTCATCATCACGACACCGGTGACATAAAACTCAATCTGGGGATATTTTTTTTCCATATCCTCAATCAGGGGGCGAATATAATCCACCACCCTGGGCACTTCCGTCACCTGGTCGATACCGGGCAACTGCACGGTGATATTCACGCCCGTCGCATGGCCCTCGGGCGATACCAGGCGATTAAGTAACAGCGGCTCATTCATGGCCACTTCACGAATATATGCCAGGCCTTTGGGGTCAAGACTGAGTGGATCCTCAACCAGGTCAATGACGACGAGATCATCCTCCTCGGCGTAGGTATGCTGAAAGTTACTTAAGGAATCGACACGATTGGAATACGGGGTTTGCCAGGCCCTGTCGGTCAGCTCCACCACGGCATCCAGGACATCGGGTGTAAAGACATCCCCGGATTTTGGCAACAACATAATCAGGACATTGTCATTCTTGGTATAGGTATCCTGAAGGTTTTCAAAGGCCTCAAGATAGGGATTGTCCTTGCTAAAAAATACGCGATAGTCATTTGTGAAGGTCAGAAACCGCCCTCCACTGGCCAGCAAAACCAGCACAATGATGCTGAGCACCAGCACTAACCATCTCCAGCGGATGATCCAGCCCGCATAAGCTTCGTACATTTTTATTCTCCCTGGCGCGGAATTTTGGCCTGTCCCTGCTACCAATATTGACCTTGCATTCTAACAGTCATCAGAAAGCACCGATAGTAATACTGGACTTTAGTCCATACTGCCAGCCTTCGGTCACCTTCAGATATTTATGAGACAATTCAAGAATGTCGAAACCATCTTTATTCCAAGGACTATTCATTACCGCTACCGATACCGGGGCAGGCAAGACTTATTTAAGTTCCTGTTTAATCAGGGGCCTGCATCAGCGTGGCCTGAGCATCACCGCGCGTAAACCGGTAGAGTCTGGCTGCAAAAGGACCCCAGATGGCCGTCTGCTCCCTGAAGATGGGCATCGCCTCTTTCTATCAGCGGGAAACGATACCCTCGAGGCCATCACCCCTTTTCGCTTTGAAGCTGCGCTGGCCCCCCCAAGGGCTGCCACACTCGAAGGCGCCTCGCTCAGCCTCAGTGATCTTAGCGCAGCCTGCTCTTCCACCCATGGCCCGCTCATCGTCGAGGGAGCCGGGGGATTTCTATCACCCATTGCTAATGATGGCCTAAACGCAGACCTGGCCATAAAGCTACAACTCCCCCTACTTGTTGTGGTACCCAATCGACTGGGGGCAATCAACCATTGCCTGCTCACCTGTGAAGCCATTGAAAGTCGAGGCCTGGATATCATGGCCATCGTCTTAAATCAGGTAGACTCTTCGATCGATGAAAAAATGGA
>JANTGN010000075.1 GCA_024762895.1 Thiotrichales bacterium | reverse complement strand
CGCACCGAGTATATCAGCGGCGGCATAAAAGAACTGTCAGGCTATACCGCCGAAGAGTTCATTGAAAATCAAAAAAGCCTTTTAAATCTCATTCATCCAGAGGATCGGGACAGAGTTCTAGAGACCATCGAAACCGCCAAAGAAAGGCGTGGTTTTTTTGATATCGAATATCGAGTGCTCACTCATGATGGAGAGGTTATCTGGGTTCATGAACAGGGGCATGCAATATATGACCAGGACAGCAACACGTTATTCCTGGACGGAATCCTAACGAATATCACCGATCGCCGCGAAACGGAAAATCAATTAAGGACTGCCATTGCCCGGCAAGAGGCGATCTTAAATGGTGCCAATTACAGCATCATCTATACCGATGTCGATGGCACCATCCTGAATATCAATACCGCGGCTCAACACATACTGGGGTACACCGCCGATGAAATGATAGGGAAGATGACCCCAGCGGTCATTCATGACCAGGATGAGGTGGTCAAACGAGCTGCGGAACTCAGCGAAGAACTGGGTACGGTCATCGATCCCGGTTTTGAGGTCTTAGTTGCCCTGACCCGTACTGGCAAGGTGGATGAGCGCGAATGGACCTATATCCATAAAGAGGGAACGCGCATTCCTGTTTTACTGTCTGTCACTGCCATAAGAGATAACCGTGGTGAAATCATCGGCTTTTTGGGTGTGGCGTCGGATATCAGAGAACGCATCCAGTCTGAGCAGGCCATCCGTAATAGTGAAACCCGTTATCGCACCCTCTTCCAGGCATCGGGTGACACGATATTCATCATGCGTGATGACACTTTTATAGACTGCAATGAAGCAACTCTGCATATGTTTGGCTGTACGCGTGATCAGATCGTGGGTGAAAAACCCCATCACTTTTCACCCGAATACCAGCCCGATGGTAGGCCCTCGTCCGAAAAGGCCCTGGAAAAAATTGAGGCGGCACTCTCTGGCGAGACACAGCAATTTGAATGGCTGCATATACGTTCTGATGGTTCAGAATTTTACGCCGAAGTAACATTAACCAATGTAGAGCTTGATGGTATTCCCAGTCTCTTTGCCAATGTACGGGATATTAGCGAGCGCAAACAGTCTGCCACCAAGCTGGAACAATCACGAAAGGAACTCCTGCAACGTAACGAGAACTTACGATTAATCAATGAACTTTCTACACGATTGTATGATTCCCGCGATGTGGAAACGATCACCGAAGAGAGCATCAATATACTCAACAGCATAGATCCACCCCCACGTATTGCCCTCTATCTACTGGATCAATCCGGCCAGCAACTACAACTGGCTAATGCGAGCCGCTTAGACAAGGAAACAATACTGGCTGGAACCGATCTGCCGCTAGAAGGTAGTTTGAGCGGCCTGGCCCTGTCCCAGGAGCAGTTAATGGTCAGTTCGGATATCAGTACTGACGATCGACTCGAACCTGTCATTAAAGACATCCTGATTGAGCGAGGTATCAAGGCGACCGTTGTCATCCCAATGATCATCCACAATAATCCCATTGGCACCATCAACCTGATTTTTACTGAATTCACCACATTCAGTGACGTGGAATTAGAAACGCTATCAGCGGTGGGCAGGACGGTTGCCCTGGCCATCAATAATGCGCGACAACTTGATGACCTTGAATACCAGGCCCATCACGACTCCCTCACTGGCCTGCCTAACCGTACCCTGCTGCACCAGGTGTTTGAATCGCAGGTCCTGCGTAATGAGGAACCTGATAAAAGGGCCGCCCTCATGCTTCTTGATCTGAATCGATTCAAGGAAATCAATGACACCCTCGGACATCATGTTGGAGACTCACTGCTACGCCTCGTAGGCGTCCGCTTTAATTCCATCCTGGGAGCAAGGCGCGGATTGGCCTGTCGTCTAGGTGGGGATGAGTTCGCCTTTTTACTGTCTTCTCTGGAAGATAAAAATGAAATACACGCCATTATCGACGATATCCTGGATGCCCTGAAACAGCCCTTCATCATTGGTGACTTGTCGTTAAGTGTGGATGCCAGCATCGGGATTTCACTTTATCCCGAGGACGGGCAGGACAGTCACGACCTGTTACGTTCCGCTGATGTGGCCATGTATCAGGCCAAACAGACCCGCTCCAGTTACCTCTGGTATGACCCCAGGTTCGATAGCCACTCGATGGTCAGGCTGTCAATGATGAGTGACCTGGACCAGGCGATTCGAAATGATGAAATCATGCTGCATTATCAGCCCAAGCTGGATCTTCAGAATCATCGGGTCATAGGATTTGAGGCCCTGGTTCGCTGGCAGCATCCAAGGCTTGGCATGCTGATGCCCGGTGACTTCATTCCCCTGGCAGAAATGGGAGAATCCATACAGGCTCTCTCTGCCAAGGTGATTGAGCAGGCACTTGCACAACAACAAAAATGGCGAATCAACGGCCATCACTTAACCGTGGCGGTCAACCTGTCTGCGCGTAATCTTCAGGACAAGCGTTGTGCCGAACAAATTCAAAAACTGATGGAAAAATACCATACTCGAACAGGTGAACTGGAGCTCGAAATTACCGAGACTACCCTGATGCATGACCCTAAAGGGTCCGGAAAGATACTGAACCTGATTGCAGACCTGGGCGTTACCCTTTCGGTCGATGACTTCGGCACGGGGTATTCCTCTTTAAGTTATTTACGAAAACTCCCCATTGAGACACTGAAAATTGACCGGACCTTTGTTAAAGATATGCTGAATAATGAACAGGATGCTATTATCGTCCGCTCGACCATCGACCTGGCGCATAATCTCAAGCTTAAGGTGGTTGCCGAAGGGGTTGAGGATGAGGCCACCATGAACATGCTGCTAAAGATGGGCTGTGATCAGATCCAGGGATACCATATTAGTCGCCCTTCCGCCTGGAGCATAATCGAAAAATGGCTGAGTGAATCTGAGTATTCCCATCCATCCCCCTAACTCCCTATACTAGTGTCACCATACTTCACCCCGTTTTTGAAGGAGTCTGTCCATGAGTCAGGCAGTCGATAAACAAACCATCCTGGTCGTAGATGACACCCCGGATAATATCGATGTACTCAGTGGTATCCTGCGCCCGGATTACAAGGTCAAGGCCGCGCTCAATGGTGAGAAAGCACTCAAGATTGCAGAAACCGAGCCACAGCCTGACATTATACTTCTGGATATTATGATGCCGGATATGGATGGTTACGAGGTCTGTAAAAAACTTAAATCCAACCCGGTCACGGCCAAGATACCCATCATCTTCGTCACCGCAAAGACCGAGGTAGAAGATGAACAGAAGGGCTTTGAACTCGGTGCCGTCGACTATATCACCAAGCCGGTTAGCCCACCCATCGTCCAGGCCAGGGTGCGCACTCAACTTGCCATGTATGATCAGAACCGGGAACTGGAAAGAAAAGTCAGGGAACGGACAGCGGAACTCAATGACACGCGACTCGAGATTATACGTCGACTGGGACGAGCCGCGGAGTACAAGGACAATGAGACCGGACTACATGTTATACGTATGAGCCATTACTCACGCCTGCTGGCTTCTGCCATTAGCGATGATGAAGAATGGGTCGATCTGGTCTATAACGCGGCCCCCATGCACGATATTGGCAAGATAGGCATCCCCGATAGCATCCTGCTGAAGAAGGGTAAACTGAATGACGAGGAATGGAACATCATGCGTCAGCACCCTTCCTATGGCGCGGAAATCATTGGAGATCAGTCCTATAAGTTAATGAGCATGGCAAGAGAGATCGCCCTCACCCATCATGAAAAATGGGATGGTAGCGGCTATCCGAATGGCCTTAAGGGTGAAGAGATTCCCCTGCCTTCGAGGATAGTCGCCATCGCCGATGTCTTCGATGCCCTCACTACCGAACGTCCGTATAAAAAGGCCTGGAGCGTGGAAGACACCGTCAACCTGATCGACAAGGAATCTGGTAGCCATTTTGACCCCAATCTCACTCCCCTGCTTCACGAAGTACTGCCCGATATGCTGGACATACGTGAACAGTACCAGGAAACCACGGTGGCAGAGATTCAGGTAAACCAACTGCTTTAAGCCATAACGGGGTAATACTTTGCCGGCACGACACCTTGTGGTTGTGCTAGTCCAGGGGGCCAGATATGTTCATTCCAAATTGGAAATCATCTTCAGTTTGGATGCCAGGCGCATTTGTTTGATCTGGTATTCTCGCCTTGAGGCCTGAGAACGGCTGGGCACGCATTCATGGTAGACGATTTCCACCGGCCTGCGTGCACGGGTGTATTTAGCCCCCGCCACCCCATGATTATGCTCGTCAACGCGACGTTGCAGGTCCGTCGTTATCCCGGTGTAGAGGGTGTCGTCGGCACATCTGACGATATAGACGTACCAGGCAGGGCCCTGGGGTGCATTATTGGCCATGTGGGGTCACTCCTGATCCGGCGCGATTGATTCTGCATCTTTCACCGTGGCATAGAGTATCTCGGCTAGTTGCCGAGTGCCCGGCCCGGGGTTTCCTGGCTGACCGTAGACCAGGTATAGCTTGGCGGTATAGCTCCGGCCTTCACGCAACGCCAGGGGCCTGATCACTCCCTCGTCCAGCAAGGGCTGTATCCTGTGGCGAGGCAACCAGGCATAACCCAGACCTTCACGCACGGCCTTTGTTGCTGTTTCAATACTACTCACGCTCCATCGATGCTCGGCACCGAGCCAGCCGACGTCTCGCTGCCCACGAATACCCGAATCACGTATGACCACCTGCAATTCATGTTTGAGATCAGAGGCCAGCAGCTCTCTTTCCAGCAGCTGTAATGGATGGTTAACCCGTGATACGGCAAGAAACTCAATCTCGATGAGGACCTCTCCAAGAAAATCAGCCGGTACATGGGTGGCAATCGCGATATCGGCCTGGCCTTCCTTCAGCGCATCCTCGGCACCGGAGAGAACGACCTCATTAAGCTGCACCCGCGTACTTCGGTTCAGCGGTTCGAACTGACGTAAGGCCCGCATTAGCAAATCGGTAGGAAAGGCCACATCGACGACCAGCCGAATCTCGGGCTCCCAGCCCTGATTGAGGCTTTGAGCGAATTGCTCGATCTCGATTGCATCCTGGACCAGATGACGAGACTGTCGAAGCAGGGCCTGCCCGGTGTGGGTCAGAACAGCCTTACGTCCCTGAATCTCCAGTAAGGGCATACCTAGCTGCTCCTGCAGCTTGCCAATGGTATAGCTAACGGAGGACTGACTACGATGCAGTTGTTTTGCCGCCTGTGCAAACCCACCCAGGTCCACCACGGCCTGCAACACACGCCACTGTTCCAGACTGACTCGCGGCAGGTTCATAATATATCTATTTTTTCGATCATATTAAGCGATATTTTGCGCTTTTTAATTTAATTATTCTACCTATACTCCTCTTCAAGACCCATCCATTACAAGGCATCGACCATGGAAAAATACGGCAACCTCGCGGCGCGCGTACTGATAGCAGTGCTATTTCTACCGGCAGGACTCAATAAAATCATGGGTTATGAGGGTACCCAGGCCTATATGGAGGCCATGGGCGTACCCGGCGTGCTCCTGCCTCTGGTCATTATTCTGGAAACTGGTGGTGGACTCGCCCTCTTACTGGGATGGCAAATCCGTTATATAGCCCTGTCGCTGGCCGGCTTTACAGTGGTCACAGCGCTAATCTTCCACGTCAATTTCAGTGATCAGATACAAATGATCATGTTCATGAAAAACATCGCCATAGCGGGTGGGCTGCTGGCACTGTCAGCTCAGGATATCCGACAAACGATCAGTATTGATCACTGGCGGCTGACGGCCCACTCAAGGTAACCGTCACCCCCTGAGAATCCATAAAGACCATTCATTTCAGGTAATTGAGATTATGAACAACAATGCTCAAGGTGAATTCATCCGCTGGGAATCACGATTCCGTCACTGGGTCACACCGGACGGATCAGCCGGTCCAACGGGTGAAGCCGGCTTCAGGGCAGAGCCCGGGCGCTATCACCTGTATGTCTCTTATGCCTGTCCCTGGGCACACAGGACACTGATATATCGCAAACTCAAGGGGCTTGAGGACATCATCGATGTCTCGGTCGTACACCCCCTGATGCCCGATATAAGTTGGGTATTCGGTGAATATCCGGGAGCAACCGAAGACAAGGCCAATCATACCAAGGCACTCTACGAGGTCTACCAGATGGCTGATCCCATGTTTGACGGAGTTGTGACCGTTCCCCTGCTCTGGGATAAGCAGGAACAGACCATCGTGAATAATGAATCCTCCGAGATCATACGCATGTTGAATACGGCCTTTGATCAATGGGGAAAAGACGAGGTAGATTTCTATCCTGAACCCCTCAGAGCCGATATCGATGAGGTCAATGCCATCATTTATGACAACATCAATAATGGTGTCTACCGTACTGGTTTTGCTACACAGCAAAAGGCCTATGAAAAGGCCTTCAAACAATTATTCGACACCCTGGACCTGCTGGAGCAAAGACTGACCACGCACCGTTATCTGATGGGTGATGAAATCACTGAAGCCGACTGGCGATTATTCCCGACCCTGGTCAGATTTGACCCGGTCTATGTGGGGCATTTTAAATGTAATAAAAAACGCCTGGTGGATTACCCTGGGCTCTGGGCCTACACGCGTGACCTTTACCAGATACCTGGTATCGCAGAAACCGTGAACATGGACCATATCAAAACCCATTATTATGGTAGTCATGACAGTATCAACCCCACGGGTATTGTTCCCGTAGGGCCGGATATTAATTTCAATGAACCTCATCAACGAGATCTTATAACCGGGTAGGATAAAGCCTCTACCTGAGACACTGGAGAGTATCAAATGAGTGAAGAAGCAGTAATTGCCCAGAAAGCCCCTTATGCTATCGATGTAAAAGAAGGAGAGACCTATTACTGGTGTGCCTGTGGCCGCAGCAAGACTCAACCCTTCTGTGACGGCTCACATAATGGGACCAGCATAGAACCCCAGGCCTTTACCGCAGACAAGGATGAGACGGTCTATCTATGTGGCTGCAAGCACAGTAAAAATGCACCCTTCTGTGATGGTACCCATAACGATCTCTAAGCCGGCTTTGTGACAGAAATGTTACAAAGTTTTTTTGATCAATCGAGAACACCAGCCCCTTAAGCGGCTGGTGTTTTTTTGGTCTCTACGCTAAGGTAGAGGCTTCAGATTGAAGTTCCCTCAGGCCCCATGGCAGAATTGCTTCCCCAGATACGAAACGCAGTCCGTGCGGTAATATTCCGCGACAACCAGATCCTCATGCTAAGAAAAATCGGCGGCGGCAAACCCGAGCGATTCGCGCTGCCTGGAGGTGGCCAGAATATTGGTGAAACACTGGCTCAGGCCCTGCAGCGTGAATGCCTGGAAGAGATCAGTACCGAGGTCGACATCAAGGCCCTGCGACATATTAGCGATTTTTTCAAACACCGAGACAGCAACCCCCCGAGTATACGACAGCATGTTGAATTTTATTTCGAATGCTCCGTCCCTTCCGACTATGTACCAGAGAGCGGCTTTCACCCTGACAAGCATCAGGTCGAAGTCACCTGGTTAAACCTGGATGAGATCGAGGATAAAATCCTGTACCCGGAATCACTGTCAGTCCTGCTGCAATCGATGCGCACTGGACAGTCAGAAACATATATCGGAACGCTGGATTAATCATGTCACTGCCAAGCTCAGTTCGTGACAATCTGCATTTTCTGATTACCGAAACAAGTTCTCAGGTTAACAACCTCAAGTCACTTCTCGAAGAACAGCCATCTTTCAATATCAAGATCTTTGTGACTCAGAGCGGCTACACCAATGGCCTGAAATCCCACATCCATGAAAGCTGCTTAAGTCGTCTGGCGACCCAGAATGAAAATGACCCGGACACACGACTTTTTCGCGCCAGCGAATTCATCGCTACCGACCTGCAACGCATCTCGGAACTGTGCCTGGATTGTGCCAGGCAGGTTCATACCCTGGGTGAGGACCTGGAGTTCGAAACCCGATCGTTTGCACCACTGCTGGACAGAGTCATTCAGGGCATCGGCCTGATTGAGAAAGCGCTCGAAGATAATGATACCCAGATAGCCCTCAAGATTGGCCGCACCGAACGCAAGATTGACGAGGAATATAAAAAACTTCTGCGTCACTATATGTCTTCACTCAAGCCTAAAAAACATACCGATGAACTGATCACGGCCATGTTTATTGCACACAGCATCGACCAGATGGGGAATGCCTTACTCAGCATCAGTGAGTCGATCATCTCGGCAAGCCTGGGCCAGGTAGTCAATATGGATCAGTTTTACTCGATCAAGGCCTCGGTCAAGGACCTGGATGTTGCCGATGAGGATCTTGAGATTGAATCCATCGCCCAGACACGTTCGGGAAGCACCATATCCGGCATCTCGGCACCCGATCAGAAAGAAGACAGCTATCTGGCGATCTATAAAGATGGTGAGAAACACAAGCTCAAGGAAGAGAGGCAGGGTGTGGAAAGCTGGCATGAGATCTATCCTGGCCTGGCACCCAAGATCCTCTCTTATAAAAAGCGCGGTGAATCCGCGGCCCTGCTGATTGAGCATCTGGCAGGCCAGACCTTCGAACAGATACTACTGCATGAACCCCCGAAACGTGTAAAAGAGACCCTGACCCATCTTGCCGACACCATGAAAGATGTATGGCAGGAGACACGAACCAAAAAACCGGTCTCGGCGTGCTTCATGAAACAACTCTCCAATCGTCTTGATGCCGCTTATGAAGTTCATCCGGAATTCAGAAAGAGTAACTGCAGGATAGGAGATCTTAATATACCCTCCTTTGATACCCTGCTAAACCAGGCCGTTGAGTATGAGAAACGCCTGCAGGCCCCCTTTTCCGTCTACATCCATGGCGATTTCAATCTTGACAATATCATCTACGACCCGGATGAACAGCGAATCAACTTTATAGACCTGCATCGATCACGCTATATGGATTATGTTCAGGATGTCTCCGTATTCATGGTTTCCAATTACCGTCTTCAGATCCTGGACAGGACCTTGCGCAGAAGAATTATGAAGGTGTCACGCGTCTTTTACCGCATGGCCAGAAATTACGCTCATAAAACCGGTGACGAGACCTTTGAGATTCGCCTTGCACTTGGTCTGGCCAGGTCCTTTGCCACCTCAACCCGCTTTATACTGGATAAATCACTGGCTCGCGCGATGTTTCAACGATCGCGTTTCCTGATAGAGCAGGTACTCGCAACTGACCCCAAACGGGTCAAGGAATTCCAGACTCCCGTCAAGGAGATATTCATTGTCTAATCCAAGAATTGGCGTCGTCGGCCTGCCAGGCAAGTGGTCAACGGAGATGCTTGCCGACACCGTAGAAGAAAAAACAGGCTTTCGACTCGTGGTAGATATGAGCCAGGTTGAACTGGACCTGTTGTCCGGAAGACTCGATTATCAGGGCCAGGATCTGTGTCAGCTCGATGGCCTGATGGTTAAAAAGATCACAGCTCAGTACAGCCCCAATACCCTGGACCGGCTTGAACTGCTTCGTATCGCAGAACAATCCGGGGTACGTGTATTCAGCAGACCCGATCATATGATTCGTCTGATCGACAGGCTCAGCTGTACGGTCACCCTGCGCGGGGCTGGTATCCCGATGCCAGAGACGCGCATCACCGAAGATACCGATGCCGCATTGCAGACAGTGGAACAATTCGGTTCAGCGATATTCAAACCCCTGTACTCAACCAAGGCTCGAGGCATGGTCGTGATGGATGCCAGCCTCGGTCACAAAAAATTACAGCAAATGATTAAGAACTTCAGGGCAGAGAACCCCATGATGTATATCCAGAAAAAACTGGATCTTCAGGGCAGCGACCTTGGTCTGATTTTCCTGGGGGGAGATTATCTGGGTTGTTATGCGCGAATATCAAAGGACGGTTCCTGGAATACGACCATCCATAGTGGTGGCCGTTATCAGGCCTACAGCCCCGGCCAGGAACTCATCGACCTGGCCCATAAGGCGCAGCAACCCTTTGACATGGACTTCACGACGGTCGATGTTGCCCTCTCTAATGCCGGCCCGGTAGTGTTTGAAGTCTCGGCCTTTGGTGGCTTTCGTGGTGCACGCGAGGGCATTGGTATCAATGCGGCAGCCCATTATGTCGAATACGCCCTGAACGAGCTGACGTGACAATGAACCCCGAAACCCTGACCCTCGACGACGCCATTGACCTACTCATCGGTGACGCAATCCTGCTGGATGACTCCATCACCCTGGACCTCGATGGTTGTACACTCAATTTACGCTCCAATTCAAAGCCGCTTTTACAGGGCCTGAGTCGATATTTTCATCATTGCCTGGCCAGTGAACCCCCGCTACGCTGTGACCTTGAGGTGATCGCCATCGAACGGCCACAACTGGATGCCGACCCAGCGTATATCGACTGGAAGCGTGAACCAGGAAAAAAAGGCCGTAAAGATAGTTATCTGGATTTTTCAGGTGGCCGTCTGGTGCGCAAGGTTCGGACCGGCATGGTGTTTCTACAAAGCGAATCACAACGGATCGCGGCCGGTCCCTGTATCGAGTATGACAACCAGGTGATCAACTTCATCAATGCTCAGTATATGAACTGGTTACAAAACCGTGGCTGGCTAATCTGTCATGCCGCAGGCCTGGTTCACAAGGGCAACGCTCTCGGGATGGCGGGTTTTTCTGGAGGCGGTAAGTCCACCCTGATGCTGCATCTGATGGAACAGAACGGCATCTCTTATCTGACCAATGACCGCCTGTTCATCTTGCATGATCATGCGGGAACTCAGGCCCGGGGCATTCCGAAGCTTCCCCGCGTGAATCCCGGAACGATTGTGCATAACCCCAGGCTTCATTCGCTGATTCCTGAACAACAAAGACAATCGCTACTGGAATTACCTCAACAGGAATTGTGGGAACTCGAGGAAAAATACGATGTCATGATCGATGAGGTCTATGGGCCCAATAAAATACATAGCTCCGCCCCACTCAAACACTTCCTGGTCCTGAACTGGCATCGTGATCAAACGACCGCACCGGCGATCGATCAGGTTGACCTATCGGAACGTCGCGACCTGCTTGCTGCGATCATGAAATCACCCGGGCCTTTCTATCAGATGAGTGATGGCCATTTTTATCAGGACACGATGGGCTTTGATGAGCAGGCCTATCTGGATCAGCTGGAGTCTGTTGCCATTTATGAGGTTACCGGTGGCATCGACTTTGATCGCCTGACTCGGCAGTGTATTGATGAACTGCTTATATAACGGGATGGTCTGCACCCATTCTCCCCTGATGGTCACTGGCTGAGTATGAAAAGAGAACTACTCTTACTACGCCATGGTAAATCCCGCTGGGACACCGGTGTCCGGGATTTTGAACGGCCTCTCAAAGACCGGGGAAAACGGGCCTCCCAGCGCATAGGGACCTGGCTATTAAAACAGGACTGTCTGCCGGATTACGTCATCAGTTCACCTGCCACGCGCGCAATTGAAACGGCCCGAAAATGCTGCAAGGTGATGGGCATAGCCTCCAGCACCATCCATCAGGATCAGCGTATCTACGAGGGCTCCCAGGGTGATCTACT